>WRKE01000289.1 GCA_009778235.1 Pseudomonadota bacterium | reverse complement strand
CTTTCAGACGCTCAAGCCATGGAGATTTTCCCCCTGCGGTCGAGATGACAAAAGGGATCTTGCTCGGCGATGACCGTATTACCCGGTTACGGTTTTGGTGGCTTCAGGGAGGGCGCAGGCCACGTCACCCAGGCGGACAGGTTCGGGACCGTTGACCGCCATGAGCACCTGGGTGAGCACCGGGCCGTGTTCGCAGCGGATGATCTGGGCTGAACAGAGGCGTTGGCCAGAGGCCCGGTAGATGGCGCATTCCATGCCGGGATGCAGGAGGTCGCCGCAGGGGAGTTCGCAGGTAATTTCGATTTCCTGCCCACGTCTCTGCAATTTATAGATTTCGCCGCAGTTATGGTGCGCCAGGTGCCTGGTCCACAGCCTGCCGAAAAGAAAGTTGGCGCCACCGGCCAGCATGCCGCCGAGGGCCAGTGACACCGCGAACAGGTAAGGGCTGTGTCTGGTCTTTCTGGTGAGAAAGGAAGGGGAATGGGAGAGGAGCGCATCCTGATCGGGCCAGACCTGCACGCGGAAGACCAAGGCCGGGTTCTGTTTTTCGCCGAATCGATCCTTGACCATGAGAACCCTGTCGCCCTCCTGGGCATCGGGTCCGATCACAATGTGGCCGCGCCACATGCTGCCGCCGAGCCAGTAGCCGGTAAACACGGCTTCGGGCTGAATCCGGATTGAACCGTCTTCGGGCTGGCCTTCGAAGACAAAATCTTTGAGCGCATCGGTACGCGGAGGCATGGGGCCGCTGATCTGATAGCGGGTACCCGGGATGAGTTCAATGATCCCGTGGGAACCGCCTATGCCGCCGACCAGGGCGTCGGCCAGGGACAGCAGTGCCCCGACCAGGAGCATCATGGCCAAAACTCCGGTGCGTTTTTGCCAGAGAACGTACCGGGTGCCGGCGATCATATCAGGGCCGGACGCCGTTTGCTGAGCATGCGTTTGCCGATGAAGCCTAAAAAACAGGTGGGGATGAGCAGGGTAAAGAGGGTCCTGAAGAAAGTGGGGGTGAATTCGTCGGGAAAGAGCGAGGCCCGGTACATGGCGATGCACAGGGCGGTGAGCACCAAGATGTTGACGCTTAACACCAGCAGTTTATGCAGCAGGAAGAATTTGTATTCCGTCATGGTCCGCCTCCTCGAAACCCGCGGGCGAAGCACACTCCGCCCACGGGTTATGGTCATGCGAGATATGAAGCCTTATCTCTTGTAAATATCGGTCTTGGTAATGTTCATGAAGCGCAGGGCCTGGCCCGGGGTTCTGTAGGTCAGTCGCACTTCGTCGCCAGCGTCCCAGGTGCTTTCCGGATAACCGATATACTCATCCGGCACCGAGAAGGTGGTCAGCATTTTCTGGCGACCGGAATAGACGGTCACCGCCTTCTTGTCCTTGTCGACCGTCGGGAATTTCTTGGCCTTCTTGGCCTCCTTGTCGTATACCAGCGGATGTTCCTTGTCGATGGATTTCTGCAGGTCGGTGATGGTGATCGGGATGTCGACAATTTTTTGGGTTTTGGCGTCGTAAATGACGATGATTTTTTTGTCGGTGTCCAATTTCAGCCGCTGGCCGGGTTTCGGTTCAGGACCTGTCTCCGCGGGATCGGTCGGCAGTTTGAACACCGCCGGCGGCAGGACGTCATATCTTGGGTTCATGGGGTCAATGGCGCTGTCATGGATCAGGGTCACTTCCCTGGTGTCCTTGTTGAAGGCAACAGTTCGTCCCTGTTCAACCTTGGGGTAATCTTCCTTGGAGCATCCCGAGACGGAGACGACCAACGATGCGGCGGCAAGCGAAAGCAGTATGTTTGTCCATTTCATAAGTAGGTTCTCCTTGTCGCAGTTAGGCGCTTTGTTGCTTGCGGCGCAGTTCTTCTTTCACCCCCGCGACCATCCGAACGAAGATATACAGTGACATGAGGCTGACCAGGCCGAGTACCAGTACGGTCGCACAAACGTCGAGGATGGACTTAAACTGCGGCACCCAAGGCTGTACCAGCTTCATGAGAATCGAGAGTCCGCAACCGATAACGCAGAGACCGAAGGCGATACGAATGCCGTAGCCCTTGATGTATTTGGTGGCAACCGCGCCGACCTGAGCGCCCACGGCGGCACCGACCAGCATGATCATGGCCGCGACCAGTTCGGTGCGTCCCTTGTAGGTATAGGTGAGGGCACCGTACAGGCCGGAAATGGCGACCTCAAACAGGTCGGTGCCGACAGCGACGTGGGTCGGGCAACCGACCATGTAGATCAGGGCGGGCATGCGGATCAAACCGCCGCCGATGCCGAGGATGCCGGCCAGCCAGCCGGTCAGGAAGCTCACAAAGATGGGCAGCCAGGCCGAGCAGTAGATGCCTGCTTCCTTAAGGTGCACCATCGGCGGGATTTTGATTTTGTGCAGGGTCTTATGCCACTCGACCCCAGTGGTCAAGCCATCCAACTTTTCGCCTTTGGCGGCAGCGGCCTTTTCCTTGGCTCTCCGTTTGGCGACATCGTGGAAGACCATCCAGGCGATGAAGGCCAACAAAGCAATGTAAATCCAGCGGACGACTTTTTCGACCGAGCCGATCCGTTCCAGCCACATGACCATCTGGGCGCCGACCTCGAAGCCGATGACCGTACCCGCCAGCATGATCAGGCCCAGCTTGTAGTCAACGTTGCCGAACTTGCCGTGCCGTAAGGTCGAAATCAATGATTTGCCGGCCATGTGGGCAATATCGGTGCCGATGGCAAAGGCCATGGGGAAACCTAAGATGTTCAAACCGGGGGTCACCATCCAGGCGCCGCCCATACCGAAGAAACCACCAATGATACCGACACCGACCCCAAGAATGACGAGGCCGGGCCAGAAAATTTGAACGCCCGCAATGGGCATGAGTATATACAGCCAGTCCATATGTCGCTCCTATGCAAGGGATTAATGTTCAGCCAATTCGCGGGATTTCAGGTCGATACCGATCCAGCCCATGACCACGTCCGCCACGGCGCCGAAGATGACACCGGTGACCGGGATGATAATGATGGTCAGGACGGCGAATTGCACATGGCTCTCATTGTAGAGATTGGCCCACCAGGCCATGACGCCGTCCAGTTTACGGGTGTCCGCCACAATGACGATGGGCGAGCCGCCTCCGCCAGCTGCCAGCGACAGGCTCGGAGCTAATAAAATCAAGCCCAGGACTGTCCACCATAACCGTTGCAAACGTTGCTTCATTGTCTTCCTCCTATGCTGTTCTTGATGGTGGTTCACGGATACAGGGCCGGATTCATCAGCCAATCCGCGATGAGAACTCTGATGATCTGAGCGCGCCAGAGGGAGAGTCTGGGCGCTCTGATCAGCGTTGGCTGCACACAACGGGGGAGAGCGGTTCCCGGAGAGTGAAGGAGCTACCTTGCCCCATCAAAAGACGTGCCATTTTGGGCGCAAAAAAAATAATGTTTCTGTCTGACGGGTTGGCGAACTGTTTGCGCTTTTGCGCTTTTTTTGCTAGTTAGGTTGCAGGGAGTGAATGGTTAAGCGCAGAGTGACGCAAGGAGAAAGGTATGCCGTATTCACATCCGCCGCTGCTGGAACCGATCATCCAGGTAGAAAAATCGATTTTTGCCTGGAGTGTCAACAAGTTTCTGGTGCTGATCGGCACCTTGTTGGTGAGCATGATTTTGGCCGCCATGGCGGTGCTCATCTATAAGATTGTGGTCGAGTATCTGGATCAGGCCTATTCACGCAATGCTCAACTCCGTGCTATGGCCCAAGCTCACGAGATCAACCAATTGTTAGTCGCTGCCCGCCATGAGTTGGAGTTTTTGTCGCGAATGCCGCTTACCTTGGAAGCGATGCAACAACATTGGCAAGACACACCACCGCAGGTCCGCAACCGTTATCGCGAAATCGCTTTTCAGGGACTGGCCGCAGACGAGCATTTTGTGCTCCTGAACACCGGGACCGAGGTCGTCAGCGTGCCAATCGACCGGGCAATGGGAGGGAAATATGGAATTTTTTTGAATCAGAACAGCATGGCGGAGAGTCAGCCCAGCCAGGTTCGGATCAGTGATCCCTCCGAAGTGGTGTATGCCTCCGTACCAGTGCAAGGAGCCATCAATGCCGTCAATATTTATGTTGTCCGCCTGACCACCGGCGTGTATGGCGAGAATAATCAGTACAAAGGGCAACTGACCCTTTCACTGGACCTGCTGAATTTGCGCGATATCATTTCCCTCCACACTTCCAACTCTTCCCCGCTTTTTCTTTATCCGCAGGAAAGCGAGCAGAAAAGGACCTTTTTTTTCGACTCGGCTGGCTGGCTGCTCTTCCAATCCGAGTCACCCGATCATCCGAAAAAAGAGTTGTCGGTTGATCAATTGCGAATGGGCGTTCCTGGCGATGTCGGCCGCCCTGGCTTTGCCACTGCCTTTCGGCCCGGCCCGGCTCAAGATCGGTATTGGGTCATGGTGACTGATATCCAAGGTGGAAAATCAGGTCAATTTACTGTTTCAACGCCATTTTTGTCGCCATCCTCAAATGATCACGTCCTGTATCTCAGCTATGTTCCCATCACCTTCTTTGAACGTCCTGATTACCAGCGCATAGTTGGCGGTATCGGCTGCATTGACGCCAGTTTTGTTTTTATGGCTTCGACCTATAGAATTGCCGCGACCCTGTCTGTCTGTCTGCTGGTGGGCATGATTTTGGTCTTTCTGGCCATGTGCTTTGTGGGCAATTGTTTCAGGCATCAGTTGCTCCGCTTGCGCGATGCGGTCGAAGTGCGGGTGAGCAGTGACGATGCCCCACCCTTGGCTTTGCTGCCTCTTTTTAAGGAGATTAATCTGTTTCAGCGGTCTATCAATATTTTGCTGACCCAGTTGCGGATTGCGCGAAGTGATTCCTTGTTGCGTGAAGGGTTTATGGAAGATGACCGTGCCCGACAACCCGTTGATCTTGACAAGGAGATCCGCATGAATCCCTTGCTTGATGCCCGCCTGTTGGCCGCACCTCTGCATGGCATCATTGGCGGCGGCATGGCGATGCATAATTTGCGGCAGCAGATTCATAAGGCGGCACGGGTACTCGCTGATGTCTTGATCGTTGGTGAAACCGGTACCGGCAAGGAGTTGACGGCTGAAGCCATTCACATGGTCAGCCATCGGGTACAGGGTCCTTTCATTTCCATCAATTGCGGGGCATTGGACGAAAGCCTGCTGATGGATGCCCTGTTCGGGCATGTCAAGGGGGCCTTTACCGAGGCACATGCCGATCGGAAAGGTGCATTTGTGGCGGCTTCGGGAGGAACCCTGCACCTCGATGAAATCGGCAATGCTTCGCCCCGGGTTCAGCAGGTGTTGTTGCGCGCCTTATCGGTCAGGCGCATTCGGCCCCTTGGCTCTGATCAGGATATTGCTTTCGATGTCCGCATTGTTGCGGGAACCAATGTCGATCTGTTGAACCTGGTGGTAGCCGGTTCTTTTCGTGAGGATCTTTATTATCGGCTGGCGGTCATCGCCATCAATACGCCGCCGTTGCGAGACCGCAAGGAGGACATTCCACTCCTGGTCAAGGCCTTTCTGGAAGAAAATGGAAGTGCGACCGGTGCAAAGCCTATACAGATCAGCCGAGCGGCCCTGGAAAAACTGATGCGGTACGATTGGCCTGGCAATATCCGGGAATTGCGCAACTGCATTACCCGTTCATTGGCCTTTGCCGAGGAGGATTTGCTGCTGGCCGAACATATTCTTTTTGACGAGCGTGTTACTGATAGCATCGGTGAGGAGGAGTCTTTGTGGGAATCGGGATGGGTGCCGCCCGCTTTACCGCAGCCCGCTGCTCCCCCAAGTCCGCCTCACGCTTTTCCGGGTGGGCCACTGGTCGATGCCTTGGCTGATGAGATTTTGCCTCTGCTCAACCATCGCCAACGCAAGGCATGGTCAGCGATTGTCCGCAACGGCATGATAACGCGCAACGAATACCAGGCGGTCGTGGGCGAGGCCATATCGGTGCGCACTGCCCAGTATGATCTGCATGATTTGGTCGCCAAGGGACTGCTGAAGAAATTCGGGCGCGGACCATCTTCGCGCTATCTGGTCAGCCGGTTTCATTCAGCTTCCAAATCGTAACTGATGTGATGCGCCCCACAGAGCCATCGAAAGACCTCGCCTTGGCATGCGCAAGGGGAGCTGGAATGGGCAGGTCAGATTGATCAGTCGGTTAAAATTGAGGAGTCTCCAATAAATTTTTTGGCTTCCTCCAGGTTCTCCTGGGTGAAGTCAAGGTGCTTTGCCTCGGGAGTTGCAAGGATATCGTCAAAAGGGTTGACGGCAATCATACCTATTCCCATTTCATGGCAGATATAATTTGCCATTCTGGTCAGGACGAGCAAGTAATTATCTTGGTCGATTTGATTCAGGTGGTGATCTCTGGCTATCAATGCATAAGTCGAGGGCAGCCCTAAATGAGTGATGAGTTGGTATCCTTGCTTTTCGTGCAGCAAGTCCATTAAATTGTAGATCGATTCGTCGGGTATCTTGATCGACTTATCCTTGAGTTTTTTGTCGGAAATTATTTTCAAGACCAGCAACTTTCCGAGGTCATGAAATAATCCGGAAAAAAATGCTTCTCTTTGCAAAACACCGAAATCGAATTTGTTTGATAGCCAACCGGTAAGCAACGCACAGCCCAAGGAGTGCTGCCACAACTTTTTCATTATAACGTTGATCTGTCTGTCTTTTGAGGTAAAAGATCGTTGGCAGATTTCGGCGGTGATCAATTTTGACAGTTCGGCCAAACCTATTCTTGAGATTGCATGCTGAATAGAGGTTATTTTCACCAGTCCGCAATAAACAGTCGAATTGACTATTTTGAGGATGTTGATTGATAGCGCTTGGTCAGATTGGATGAGATTTTTGATGGTTTTCAAATTGGGATCTTTTTTGGTCAATTCAATTTGAATCCTCAGCGAGACACTGTCAAAAATTGGCAATCTGAGTTGATCGGATTCGATCTCATCTTTTAATATGTCGAAAATTGTACCTTTTTTATCCATGTGTTCTTCGTTTGACCTGTTCGTTGTTGGTCATGGTCGATTGGCGCGGCAAAAGAACTGCCAGGTGTCAACCGGTTTGGGCCTCGGCAGAAAATGGGTACGCGCCTTCCCGGCCGAGTATGGAGGATGACTGCCCTGAAGACCCGATGAGCTTGGGCAAGAAGGGTCGGTTTCACCGCAAAGGCTATGATTCTCTTGTTATAGTGACATGGTCGAGGCTTGCTGGCAAATACAACTTGACCTGAAATATCATTTAATGAGGTTTTGATCGTGTCATCGGTATTCATTCCCCAAGACGAGCCGCTCAATTGGGCCAGAAGACAAAAATCAGACCATTGATGCGTTCATAGGAAACATATGCCCCTGATCAGTCCCATGGCCATCGACATGCACACCCACGCCTTTCCCGACGATATTGCCCACAAGGCCATTCCGACCCTGGAGAAGGTTGGGAGGATCAAGGCCAAGCTCAATGGCACGGTTGCCGCCCTGCTCGATTCCATGGAGCGTAGCGGGGTAAAGCGGTCGGTGCTCTGTTCCATCGCTACCCGGCCGGAACAGTTTGCCCCCATCCTGCAATGGTCCAAAACCATTCGCTCCGACCGGATCGAACCCTTTCCCTCGCTCCACCCAAGGGACCCGCAGTTGCTTGAACACCTCGAGCTGCTTCATGCCGAAGGGTTCAAGGGAGTGAAGATGCACTCCTATTATCAGGACTATTTCTTCGATGATCCGCAACTGTTCCCCTTGTATGAACGGATGAGCGAGCTGGGTTTGATCCTGGTGATCCATGCCGGCTACGACATCGCCTTTCCCCGGATCCGCAAGGCCGATCCCTGGCGGATCGTCGAAGTCTGCCGCCGGTTTCCCGGCCTCAAGCTGATCGCCACCCACCTGGGCGGCTGGGACGAGTGGAGCGAGGTCCGCAGTCTGCTCGCCGGCAAGCCAATCTATATGGAAATTTCCTTTGCCCTGGATTTCCTCGACCACCATCAGGTCAAAGAGATCATGCTTGCCCATCCCGCCGAGTATTTGCTGTTCGGCACCGATTCTCCCTGGACCGACCAGGCCACTACCCTCAAACAACTGGCCGCACTCAAGCTGCCCGATCCCCTTTTTACGCGGATCATCAGCACCAATGCCCGGTGCCTGCTGGGGGACTGATGGATTTCTCGTCGATACGCTCCGGGGGAGAAAAATTTCGCGGCGCTCTGCATCCTGCCGGCTGAGCCGGCCGACAGCCAACGCCCCGCAACCTTAAAGGACCTCGATAGAATATGCCTTACGCCACGATGATGAACAAGGGCAGGCCACGCGCCATGCTTGCCGGTCTGGGATGCCTGGTGCTGTTGAGCCCTCTGATCCTTTGTGGTTGCGCCTCCCAGCGGCAATGGACCAAACCGGGAATCGTCCAAACCGAGTTCGACCGGGATGCCGCCGCTTGCCGGCGGGAAGCCACCAGGGCCACCTATCGTGATCCCTTTGCCTATACGTCCGGCCAAGATCAGGGTTTGGAATACTCGGCGGCCCAGGAGCGACTCTTTGAGCAGTGCATGTTTGCAAGGGGCTATCGTTTGGAGGAGAGGCCATCCGGCCGATAGCGGCCTTGTCTTGCGGGTCGCCACGGCGGCCCTTTGCTGGCGATATGTCCACACCGGAGCAATTTTACCATGTACGATCTCTGCCCCAAATGCGGTTATACCCGCTGTGCGCAGGATGAAGGCCCTGCCGACCAGTGTCCCGGCTGCGGCCTCCTTTTTTCACGCTGGGAACGGCATCAACGCGCCAAACGGGAATTGCCGCAACCACCCACCGACGACCGCACTTTCCTGGACCGAGCGCTCGACTGCCTGCAACTGACCGACAGCGGAACGCCATCGGCGCGGCATCCGTTTTTCTGGCCGCGTCTTGTTGGCTACCTCGCGCTTTTCGTCTGGGGGTGGAGAATTGTGGGGTATGGGTATCGGGATGGCGCGATATGGGACTCCTGGCTCATCCACCTTCCGCTGCTTATTTTCCACGAAGCCGGGCATCCCCTTTTCATGCCGCTGGGGAATTTCATGCATTTCTTGGGCGGCACGCTGATGCAGATTATCATGCCGCTCACCTGCTTCGTCGTTTTTCTGTTTCGCCAGCGCGATCCGCTGGCCGCCTCGTTCTGTTTGTGGTGGACCGCGATCAGCTTCATGGATATCGCACCCTATATGTACGACGCGCTCAACCCGAAATTGCCGTTGCTCTCGGGACTGACCGGCGCCGAAGACGCCGGGCACGACTGGATCAATATCCTCTCTTCCCTCGGAATGCTGCATAAAGCCCACGCCATCGCCAGAATAACCCATGCCTTCGGGGTGCTGTTGATGATACTGGCGCAATTGTGGGGTGCCCTGCTGTTGGTACGCCAGTTCCGTCTGCCGGCCTCCGGCGGATCAGATGATTTTTGATTGAGTGGTGTGCCTACCCGGCCGCGCGGAAACAGTTCCGCATTGGTCGGCTGAAACCGTCCCGGCAGGCCTGCTCATCAATCCCATCCCCTGGGCACCGGCGGTACGCATTGACACCGAAGTTCTGGAATGGCTTCGAGCATCTGGTTCCGGCTACTGAGGCACAAGGCTGTGCAATATCGATTGACGGCGGGTGCCGGAAAATTATAATGCGCACATCATGTTCAATGGTGTGAAGCGCAAACCGCGCCCCGAGTAAAAGAAACCAGACCATGCCAACATTGCACCCCAGACTCCTCCTCTTATTGTTTTGCTCTTGCCTCCTTCTCCCACTGCATCAGCCGCCTGCCCTGCTGGCGGCGGACAATGTGCGGATTCTGGCCACCACCTTCCCCATGTACCAGTTGGTCCGCAATATCAGCCAGGGGGTCGAAGGTGTTGAGGTCGATCTGATGATCCCGGCCGAAATGGGCTGTCCCCACGACTATGCCCTGACCCCGCAGGACATGCGCAAGCTGATCCGGGCTTCGGTGCTGGTCGTCAATGGGCTCGGGATGGAGGAATTCCTCGGCGCGCCGATCGCCAAGGCCAATCCTCGGCTGCAGGTGGTGGACAGCTCAGAGGGGATCAGCCAACTGCTCGATTACGCGGACCAGGGAGGCGACCATCCCGGCCCCAACCGCCATTCGGCCGGTGAAGGGCAGGGCGCCAAGGGGCATCATGACCAGGGCAGAAATCCCCACCTTTTTGCCAGCCCGCGCATGGCCGCACTGCTTGCCGCCAACATCGCCGAGGGCCTGGCCAGGGCGCATCCCGCCGGTGCCGCCCGCTATATTGCCAACGGGGAAGCCTACGGGCAAGAGCTCAACCGGCTGGCTTCGGACATGGCCGAGCTGGGCAAGCGACTGGCCAACAACCGGATCGTGACCCAGCACGGGGTGTTCGACTATCTGGCGCGGGACATGGGGCTTGAGGTGGTGGCGGTGGTCCAGGCCCATCCCGGCCAGAACCCCTCGGCCGCCGAGATCCTGGACCTGGTGGCGATGATCCGGGCGAAAAAAGCGGGTGCGCTTTTCACAGAACCGCAGTATCCAGAGGCAGTTGGCGTCACCATTGCCAAAGAGGCCGGCATTGTTGCCGCCCGTCTCGACCCGGTGGCGAGCGGCCCAAAGGAGGCGCCGCTTGACTATTACCAGCAGGTGATGCGCCGCAATATGAGCGTTTTGGAACAAACCCTTGGCAGCCACTGATCCCTTGCCCCTGTATCGTCCCCTGGAATCGGCCGTCCGCTTTGATACGGTCACGGTCGAACAGGGCGGCATTTCCATTCTCGACCGGGTGAGCGCCACCGTGCCCAAGGGGAGTTGCACCGCGATCATCGGCCCCAATGGAGCGGGGAAAACCACTCTGCTGCTGGCCTTGCTGGGCGAGATCAACTATCAGGGCCGCATCGTCCTCGGCGCCGGGGACCAACCTCCCCGGATCGGTTACCTGCCCCAACGCCTTGCCTTTGATCGGGGCATGCCGCTGACCGTAGATGAGTTTCTGGTCATGGGTTTCCAAAAAAAACCGCTGTGGTTCGGCCTTAATGCCGCCCTCCGCCGAAAGGCTCGGGAGTCGCTGGCCCTGGTCAAGGCGGACCACCTCGCCGACCGTGCCATCGGCGCTCTGTCCGGTGGCGAGCTGCAGAGGGTGTTGCTGGCCCTGGCCTTGGGCCAGGAACCCGAGCTGCTGGTCCTGGACGAGCCATCAGCCGGGGTCGATTTCCAAGGAGAGCTGATCTTCTGCGAACAGCTCGATGAGCTGCGCCGCCAACGGGGGTTCACCCAATTGATGGTCAGCCACGACCTGGCCGTTGTCACCCACCACGCCACCCATGTGATCTGCCTCAACCGCAAGGTCGCGGCTGAAGGGGAGCCTCGGCAAACCCTGACCGCCGAAAATCTCACCGCCATTTTCGGCATGCACATGGGCCTGGTCAACTCCCGCTCCATGCCCGGCGATCAGGCGGTCTGCTCCGCCCCCTGCTGCCAGGAGCGGCCCGATGCCTGATTTGTCGCTGTTCTACGGGCTGCTCGCCCAGTTGCTGCCTTTCGACTGCCTGCAGGCCAGGTTCATGCAGCAAGCCTTGGCCGGTCTGTTCCTGCTGGCGCCGATGACCGCATCCATGGGCATCCTGGTGGTCAATTTCCGCATGTCATTTTTTGCCGACGCCATCAGCCACTCCGCCTTTGCCGGCGTGGCCCTGGGGTTGCTTCTGACCCTGGACCCCGGTTGGACCATGCCGCTTTTCGGGGTGCTGGTGGGCTTGGGCATCATGCTGATGCAGCGCCGCTCCAGCCTCTCCTCGGACACGGTGATCGGGGTCTTCTTCTCGGCCATGGTTGCCTTCGGTCTGGCCATCGTCAGCCGGGATCGGTCGTTGGCCCGCGATTTGCAACGTTTTCTCTATGGCGACATCCTCACCATCAGCGACGGACAGATCATCGCCCTTATGGGCCTGTTCGTGATATTGATGGCCTTTTTGGCCTGCTGCTACAACCGGTTGCTCTACATCGGTCTCAATCCGACCCTGGCCCGGGCGCATAGGGTGCGGGTGGCGGCGCTGCAATACCTGTTTGCCGGCCTGCTGGCCCTGATTGTCATGTTTGCCGTCCAGGCAGTGGGCGTGCTGCTGGTCACCGCTCTGTTGATCGTCCCGGCGGCGGCGGCCCGCAATTTAGCCCGATCGGCGGGGGCGATGTTCTGGTGGACTATGGTCATCAGCATCAGTTCGGCAATGGTGGGCCTGCTGCTTTCCGCCCAGGACTGGGCCCGGACCGCCACCGGCGCCACCATCATCCTGGTGGCCTGCGCCTGGTTTGCGCTCAGCATGGCGGCTGCGATCCGGCGCCGGCAACGGCTGATCTGAGCTGTTTCGACTAAAAGCCCTACGGTGGAACGAAGCCGTCCGGGCTGCGAAGGCTACGGTCGCCTTCGTATCCCTTTATCTGAGCATACGCATGGAGACCTTTTTTGCCCCCGCATCCCTGGCCGTGTACGGCCTTTCCACCAGGGCCCGCAACGCCCCCCGGATCATTGTCGGCAATTGCCGGCGCTGGGGATATCGCGGCCGGATTTTTGGAGTTAATCCGGCCACCACCGAGACCGAGGTCGACGGTATCCGCGTCTATCGCAGCGCCGCACATCTGCCCTTGGTCCCGGATGTGGCGGCGCTGCTCATCCCGGCCCGCTTTATCCCGGAGGCGATGGCCGACTGCGGCCAGGCGGGCATCAAGCGGCTGGCGATCCAGGCGGGCGGCTTTAACGAGGTCAGCGATGCGGGCAGGGGGCTGGCTGCCCGGTTGCTGGCGCTTGCCCGCCAGCATACCATGCGCTTCATTGGCCCCAACTGCCTGGCCCTGGCCGACACCGCCAGCGGCCTCTGCCTGCCGTTCGTTCCCTCC
>WRKE01000288.1 GCA_009778235.1 Pseudomonadota bacterium | reverse complement strand
TTGTTGCCGATGACGCTCATGGCCTGGGAATTGGTGTTGAGACCGCTGACGCCGCTGTACATTGCACTTTGAATACCCATGACAACCTCCTGCGTGGTGTGATAATCGATAAAAATAATTTGGTGGAGAGGATCGGCTCACATGGGGGCCGCTCGTTACTCTCCCAATTATCCCCGCGCCTTCCGTTGCTCAGAGATGAAACGCTTTCTTTAAGGACCGCCAATCCGTTGGCGTCTGGATCAGGGCCAGGGCAGGATGGCCACCGGCCACTGGTGGGATCAACCGGAACTGCTGCCGGTCGAGCTTTGGTTGGTGTAGGCCCCGTACAGGGCGGAAATTTTGTATTCTCCTAGGGCGGTGATGATTTTGGCCTCGCCGCCGCTCAGATCGATGCCGGTGACCTGGGCCCGGACCAGGGGGGTGACCGTGGCGCTCGAGCCGTCCGTGTTATTGGCGGTGATGGAGATCGAATAGGTTCCGGCGGCCATGGTGTTGCCGGCGCTGTCCTTGCCATCCCAGGTCAGGAAATGGTTGCCTGCGGAAAGATCGGTCGCCTTTAAGGTGGCCACGGTTTGGCCGTACTTATTTTTGATCACCACGCTGGCATCGCTCACACTGCCGTCGATCCGGTAGCCAACCTGTACCGGGTTGTCACCCAGGGCGAATTCGTCGTTTTCCACCACTACTTCCTGACCAATCAGGCCCAGGGCGGAATATCGCTCTGAGCTGTTGGCTGCGGCGGTCAACTGGTCCATCGAGGAGTTGAGATTAAACAATTGTTCCAACTGGCTGTACTGGGCCAACTGGGCGGTGAATTCGGTGGGATCGGACGGGTTGAGCGGATCCTGGTTCTTCAGTTGGGCGATCAGCAGGGTCAGGAACTGTTCCTGGCCAAGGGCGTTGGTCTTCGATGTGGTGGCCGCGGCAGCCGTTGCGGCGGCACCACTGCTGGTTGGATTGACTGTTGCCATGGTTTGCCTCCTGCCTCAGACGAGGACGCTGAGAGTGTTGGCAGCGGTGTCGATGCCAACGATCTCTTCAATTTCGTGAGTAAAATCAGATTGACTGGCGGCGGAGTTGACTTGCGAGGCAACCTGTTGCCGCCAGGCATTGTTTTCATGGAAGCGTTCGCCGCCGCCGGTCTGGCCATGGGCCGCGACCGATACCTCCACCTGCTGCAACTGCAGACCCTGTTGTTCCAGGGCCTCCCGCAGCCGGGGCAGATGGCGGTCGATCATTTCCTGGGCCAGGGGGTTCTGGACCACGATGTGTGCCTTGATATTGTCCTGGGCCACCTTGATCTCCATCCTCAGCTCGCCGAGTTCCTCTGGATAGAGACGGAGAATGACCGTGCTGTTCTCAAGTTGCTTGTTGGCCGAGAAATGGGCGATCATCTGGTCGACCACTGCGGCGTCGGGCACCATCATGCCGGAGGGCAGGTGAAGGGCGACCGAGGCGATCGGAGTGGTGGCCGGCTGCGGTCCTATACCCTGCGGCTGGCTGGCAAAAAGCAGGGACGAAGTCTCCTGGCCGAGGATTGATTGCGTTTTCTGACCGTCATCCTCAACGGATTTCATCGTCTCGGCAGTGAGCGAAGGTTTTTGTTGCTTGGCTTGCAGGGCGCTGTCCGCCTGAAAATTCTGCCGCGAATCCGAGGTGGTGTTGGCGGGATCCTTGGGCAGATGGGAACGGATGTAGTTGCCGTTCACGTCAACCGGGTGTTTGTCTGCGGTGGTGGCAGTCGATTCGCTCCGGTTGTTTGCTTCGATTTCTTCATCAACACCCTTTTCCTGGCGGATGGTAATCATCTGGCCGAATTTGTTCTGGATGATCATGGTGGCGCTGTTCCACCATTGTCCATCCGCTTGCTGGCCGGTGGGGGTGGCAACGGTTCCTTGGTGTTGTTCTGCGCCCTGCTCGACATGGAGGACGGCAATGCCGGCCGTGGATGCCGCGCCTGGTCCTTTGCCGGAATCAGCGGCATGGCCGGAGGCATGCCCCTGGTGGTCTGCCGCCTTGGCTGCGGACTCCGCTGCCAAGGAATCGCCGGCCAATTGGGCTGCAGAGGATTGGTCAGCCTTCGCTGGGACGCTGGCGGGTATCTGCGGGGCCGGCGGCGGGGCGTTGACGGGTATGCTGTTTTCGCTCGTGGGCGCGGTGCCGGCGGTCAAACTGGCCAGCAGTTTGGTCACGGCTGATTCGCGCTGCTCACTGGTGATCAATGGATTGACCATCATGTTGTCCGGTGGAGCGGCGTCAGTCGGTCGTGCCGGCGCTGGCCGCGGCGCCTCGGTCTTCCCATTCGGTTTTGCCGTGGTTACAGGCGAAAGGGGATTTTTTATATCCTTTGACTTTGACTGGGCGGTACTGGCCTTTATCGTCCCCTGAGACGAATCTTTGGCTTGATGGTGGGTCGCGTTTTTCAGATGGGAGGCGAATAAGCCTTCGTTGCCGGGGTTGGGTGATGCCGCTGTCTTGGGCGTAGGCGACATCAGATCGATGGGGGCGATTGCATTTGCTGGCATAGGCTTTACCGGGTATCGGGGTCGGAGAAAGTGGCGGTCAATTTGGCCGCCTTCTCCCGATCCAGGTTGTTGAGAATTTTGGCGGCGGATTTGATCTTCATTTTGCCGAGGATGGAGATTGCCAAGTCCTGATTCACCGTGCCCAAAGCCGCGGCGGCCTTGTCGGCGGTCATCTTTTCGTATATCTTGGCGAGTTCTCCGATCCGGTTTTGCTCCTCGATGTTTTTTTGCTCCTGCAGTTTTTCAAGGCGAACCCGGAGCTGGTTGAGTTGTTCAATTTTCTTATCGACCTCACCTTCCAATCTCTTTAGTTCCTTTTTCTTGTTCTCCAGCTCCTCCCGCTCGCGGGCAAAAGGCGCGCCTCCGGCCGCAAGGCTCTCCATGATCCGACGCTCTTCAACCGAGCCGTATGATTGCTCCTGGGCGGGCTGGGGCGGTTGGGGAGAGGCTTGTTCCTCGGCCAGCACTGGCCACAGCAAGGTGAAGAGGATCAAGGTTGCCAGCAAGAATAATTTTTTCATGAGCTGCTCCGGACGATGTTGCGGGCAAGGACGGTATCAACCACAGGCGTCAATGTTGCTTACGCTCATGGGCAAGCACGGCGATCTCATCGAGCATGGCCAGCTCTTTTTTTTCCAGGAACCTGGCATAAGCGGCATTCTGCTGTTCCCGCAGCTTCTCGATGATTTTCTTGTCCTTACTCCTTTTGATCAGCATCTGTCGTTTTTTGGCCACCTGGGCCTGTTGTTTGCTGAGTTCTTTTTGGCGCGTCTCGAGTTCCCGGCGTTCCAGGTCGATCCGGGATTCGAACAAGCGCAGCCGGTCCACGGTGGTGCCTTGTATCTGTTCCTGTTGCAAATCGGTGTACAGTTCCACTAATTCCTTTTCGGATCGAAACACCGCTTCCTGAAGTCGCATCTCGGCTTCCAGGGCCTGATGCAGGGCCTGCTGGGCCGAATCCTCAAGCTGCTTGCGGTATTTGAGCACCGCGTGCATGGAAAACGGCTTCATTCGCCGCCCTCATCGCCTTTTCTGCGATCAAACCCTTTGCGTCCTCCCGCTCGCCGCCGGTCGGCAGCTTCTCGGTCGCTGACCAATTCCCCCATGGCGGCGATGGTATCCTCAAGGGTGCAGGATTCTTCATACCCTTGGGTGAGGAAGGCGTTGATGGCATCGATGCGGGCAATGGCATAGTCGATTTTTTTGTTGCTGCCCGCGGCATAGGCGCCGATGTTGATCAGATCTTCTGATTCCCGATACACGGCCAGGACACTGCGGGTCTTGCCCGCCAGCTCTTGATGCCGCTGGTTGGTGATGTCACGCATGACCCGGCTGGTGGAGAGCATCACATCAATGGCGGGATAGTGGTTTTTGGCGGCAATGGCGCGCGACAAGACAATGTGGCCATCCAGGATTGAACGGACCGAATCGGCGACCGGCTCGGTCAGGTCGTCGCCATCGACCAGCACAGTGTACAGGCCGGTGATCGAGCCCTGGTTCTGAAAACTGCCGGCCCTCTCCAGCAGTTTAGGCAAGGTGGCAAACACACTCGGGGTATAGCCCTTGGTGGTCGGCGGCTCGCCGATGGACAGGCCGATCTCGCGCATGGCCATGGCAAAACGGGTGACCGAGTCCATCATTAAGAGCACGTTCTTGCCCTGTTGGCAGAAATATTCGGCAATGGCAGTGGCCACAAAGGCGCCGCGCATCCTGAGCAGCGGTGATTGGTCCGAGGTGACGGCGATGATCACCGAATGCTCCAGGCCCGCCGGGCCCAGGTCGCGCTCGATGAACTCCTTGACCTCACGGCCGCGCTCTCCGATCAGGGCAATGACGTTGACATCCGCCTTGGCGAATTTGGCCATCATTCCCAAAAGAACACTCTTGCCCACCCCAGAGCCGGCCATGATGCCCATGCGCTGGCCGATACCGCAGGTGAGCAGCCCGTTGATGGCCCGGATACCGAGATCAAGCGGTTTGTTGATGGCGCTGCGCCGCATCGGGTCGGGCGGCAGGGAGTACAGCGGCTTTTCACAGGGCAGAAACATGGGCGGCCCCTGGTCAAGGGGGAGCCCCATGCCGTCGAGCACCCGGCCCAGCAAGGCGTCGCCGACGCTGATGGTGGCCTGTTCCTTCTTGACCAGGATACGGCTGCCCGGGCCTAAGCCGCGCAATTCGCCCAAGGGCATCAACAGCGCCCGGTTGTTGCTGTAGCCGACAATCTCGGCCGGAATATCCGGACCTTCCTCCAGCGGGGCGATCTCGCAGAGGGAGCCGATGGAGGAGCGCGGGCAGGTGCCTTCGACCACCAGGCCGACGATGCGATGGACCTTGCCGTAGGTGCGGATGGGGGAAAAAGAGCTGAGATGGTCGGCGAGGATTGGCATCGGGTATCAGGGCGCTGGGGCCGGAAAGGTTCGAGATAAACAAAAAGATAAAATAGTGCCGACGGCGGCCAGCGGCCGCGTTCACGCCTCGGCCAGCGTCCCGGAGCTTATCACGGGTTCGTCGTCGTCAGGAGGGGTGAAAGTCGACAGCTGTTCAAGAAATTCCTTGGCGGAGTCCAGTTGGAGTTCAATGGAGGCATCCACCGTGCAGGTCGGTGACTCCAGTTGGCAGCCGCCCCGGCTCATGCTCGGGTCGGTCTTGAAGACGAGATGCGAGAGGCTGCGGATGGAGGCGATCAATTCAGGGGCCTTGGCCTCGGCCATGGCAAGATCGTCGGGGTGCAGAGTCACGTAGAACTCCTCGCTCTCAATGGCCTGTTCCAGGGCGGCTTCCAGGGTGGCGGCGATGACGTTGCGCGGCAAGGTCAGTTCATGGTGGAGAATCTTTTTGGTGAGGATGATGACCAAGTTGATCAGCTCGGCGCGGTTGCGCTGAAACATGGCTTGGCGCTGGCCGTCAATTTTTTGACAACCTTCGGCAAAGGCAGCGACCGCCTGGTGCATATCCATTTTGAGTTGGGCGGCCACGTCAGCCATGCCACGGTTGTAGGCCTCCTGGCGGATGGCCTCGACATCAATGGCCGGTGCCGCCGGTTCCGGTTCAGGTTCAGGTTCCGACTCCGGCGCCGGCTCACCCTCAACCTCTGGCGATTGCTCGCAAGGCTCGAATTCAGGCGGAGTCTCCTGGACAACGGGCTCGTCGGCAACCGCCATCTCGACTGAAGGCGGCTCCTCTTCACGGGCAAGGGCAATGTTGTGGCGGACCAGGGTGGTGGGGGTGAACAGGGGGTCCTGCTTGAAAACCTTAGACGAACTCATCGCCGCCACCCTTGTTGTCCAGCACCAGCTTGCCCTCTTCTTCGAGCTTCATGGCAATCTTGACAATGGTCTGTTGCATGGTCTCGACCTCGGAGAGCCGGACTGGACCCATGGCTTCCAGATCGTCCTTGATCATGCTCACCGCGCGCGAGGACATGTTGGCAAAGATCTTCTCCTTGATCTCGTCGGAGGCGGTCTTCAGGGCCAGGGTCAGGGAATCGTTGTTGACCTCGCGCAGGATGGTCTGGATCGAGCGGCCATCGAGCGCGCACAGATCCTCGAAGGTGAACATCATTTTGCGGATGTTCTCGGCCATATCCGGATCAACATGCTCAAGGTTCTCTAAGATATCCGCATCAAGGTTGTTGGTCATACTGTCTAAAATATCGACCACTTTTTTCAAGCCCCCGACCTGGCGCTGCTCCTGGGCGCCGATCACGATGCCGATCTCCTTGCTCAGCGCCTCCTCAATCCGGTCGATGACCGACGGCGAGACCTTGTCCAACGTGGCGATGCGGTAGATGATATCGGCTCGTTTCTGCTCGGGCAGGTGGGTGATGATCGCGCCGGCGTGTTCGGTGGCCTGGGTCGAGAGAACCAGGGCCAAGGTTTGGGGGTGTTCGCGTTCGAGCAGCTCGGCCACCATGGCTGGGTGCATCTTGGATATGGTTTCTAGGGGGCGCGCTTCGGTACCGCTGACAAATTGGCGCATCAGGTTGGTCTCGCGGTGCTTGCTGACAGAGCTCTCGATCAGTTTCTTGGCGAATTCCTGGCCCTTGACCACCAGACCGGCCTGGCTTTCAGCGGTCATTTCAAAATCTTCCAGCACCCGTGTCTTGATCTCATCGGGGATATGCTCGATACCCGCCATGCATCGGGTGACCTTGAAGATCTCTTCGTCGGTCAACTCCTGCATCAGCTTGATCGCCGCTTCCTCGCCCAGACAAATGAGCAGGATCGCCGCCTTTCGCAGTCCTGTCAGGTTATCGGTCGCTGCCATGAATCCCGTTTCAGGTAGAAGGTATCAGATCGAACCATCATTGCCGGATGGTCTTGAGTGGCGCTATTCCGGTTCATGAATCCATCCCTTGAGCACATGGGCGCTGAACACCGGATCGTTTTCCACCCCTTTGCGCACCTTGGCCAAGACGTCAACTGGGGGCGATTCCATCGCGGCCTTGTAGGCATCTCCGCCGACCAGGGCATCCGCCCCCTCTGGTCTGGGACCGCCGGCCGCACCCCGGGTTTGCTCCGCTTCCATTTGCTGCACGGTCTTGTAATGCTGAGTGACATCGCGGTTTACGGCTTTCAGCAGCGGTCTGGCCAATAAGAAGTAGAGCGCCAGACAACCCAGGAGCAGGAGACCGTAGCGGATGAACGGGGTGTACTGCTGGAGCCGGTTCCCGATTTCACCCGCACTCTCGCCGTCGTCGGCGGTGGCGATAAACGGCATGGAGGTCACCTCGATCTTGTCTCCGCGCTTCAGATCCAACCCCAGCGCCGAGGCCACCATGGTTTCCAGGGCCTTGAGTTCGGCCGGCGACCGGGCTTCGGTCCGGGCAGCCTCCTTGTCCTTGGCCGGAACCGCCTTGTCGGCCACCAACACCGAAACCGAAAGCTTGCTGATCGTGCCCACCGGCTTGACTGTTTTCGAGACCACCTTGCTGATTTCATAGTTGGTGGTCCGCTGCGACCGGCTGGTCGGCGACGTGGCGCCGGCGACCTGGCTGGTGTTGCCCTCCAGGTTCGACTGGACCCCGGGAACGCCGCCCACGATTTCCGAGCCTGATTTTTCCTCGTTGAGCTGTTCGCTGCGAATGACCGGTTCCTCGGGATCAAAGGTCTCCTCGGTTTTTTCGGTCTTGGCGAAATCAAGGGTGGCACTGACCCGCACCATGGCGTTCCTGGCGCCCAGCGACTTGTCGAGCAGGGTTTGGGCCCGGTCTTCAAGCCGCTGTTCCACTTGCATCTGGAACTCCAGCATGTCGGGGGAAATACCGCCGATCAGCCCTTTCTCGCCCAGCCGCGACAGCACGTTGCCGTTTTGATCGATAATCGTTACCCGTTGGGGGTCCAGGCCTTCGATGGAACTGGACACCAGGTGCACGATGCCTTCGATCTGGGTTTCGTTCAGGCGCTTGCCCGGCGCCAGTTTGATGATGACCGAGGCTGTGGCGGGCTGCTGCTGGTCCTTGAACAGCCGTCTTTCCGGCAGGGCAAGGTGGACCCGTGCGGATTCCACCGGGCCGAGCGAGGCGATGGTGCGAGAGAGCTCTCCCTGCAATGCCCTTGAATAGTTAACTTTTTGGACAAAATCGGTGAGTGCGAACGACTGCTTGTCGAAGATTTCAAAACCAACGCCACTGCCCTGGGGCAGGCCGAGCGAGGCCAGGCTCAGGCGGGTTTCATGGACGTTCTTGGCCGGAATGAGGATACTGTGGCCGTTGTTGTCCAATTGGTAGGGGATATTTTGGCCCTTGAGCCAGTCGACCACGGCCGAAGCGTCAGAATCGGCGAGGTTGCCGTACAGTAACTGATAATCCGCGGTGCGCGCCTGAATGATGATCAGGGCGAACATGGCCAAGGTCAGGGCGGCCGCCGCCGCCAAGGCTATTTTTCGAGGCAGGGGCCAGGCGATGATGGTTGCCGTCAGCACCTGCCAGCCGTTTTTCAATTTTGAGGTCGGAGTGGCATCTGTCGATTGTTCAGCCATGGCGGTACTTCCCTACTTGAATTATTCCCCGGCAAGATTGGTTGGGAGAGGCCGCAGGCTCACACCTGCATCCGCATGATTTCCTGGTAAGCATCAATGGCCTTGTTGCGGACTTGAACGGCAAAACGCAACGAAATGTCCGCCTTTTCCATGGCGATCATCGCCTCGTGCAGATCTTTCTCGCCGCCGCCATGGAGCTGCTGGACGGCCAGGTCGGCATTCTGTTGCTGCTGGTTGGTGTCCGCGACCATGGCGTCTAAGATATCGCTGAAGGTGGTCTCCATCTGGCGGGCCGGAGTGGCTGCAGAGCCGGCCGGAGCGCTTAAGGGGCCGAGAGCGTTTATCGCTTCCATCATCTGTTATCTCCCGATGTCGAGGGCTTTCATGGCCATGCGTTTGGCCGATTTGATCGTGGTGGTATTGGCCTCGTAGGAACGGGTGGCGGACATCATGTCCACAATCTCCTTCAAGACGCTGACATTGGGCAGCGCCACGTACCCGTCCGGCCTGGCATCCGGATGCGAGGGATCGTAGACGAGCTGGGGCGGGCTGTTATCCTCGATGATCTTGGCGACCTTGACCCCTTCCGCATGCCGCTGTTCCTGCATCGAGGCGGTGAGGTGGCGCTGAAAGGGGGCTGGCTCGGTCCTGAACAGCACGGATTTTTTCTTGTAGGGGCCGCCCTCGGGGGTTGCGGTGGTTTCGGCGTTGGCCAGATTGGAACTGATGGTGTTCAGCCTGGTCTGCTGTGCCTTCAATCCTGAGGCGGCGATGTCAAAGGTGGTGAAAATATCCATGACAGACTCCTGTCTTGAAAATAGAGGTGTTGCTGTGTTTAAGCAAATTATGCGCCACCATTGATGGCATATTTGAGTATCGATAATTTTTTGCTGAGCATGGTGACCGCTGCCTCATAGAGGATTTCGTTGCTCGAGAGTTTGATCATTTCCTCATCGACGTTGACTGTGTTTCTGTCGCCGAACCCGACGGTGTCCTTGGCGATGGTGACGGTGCCGTTGACCTGTTCGAGGTTGTCGGGGGCCAGGGGAATGTGACCTGGCCGGGTCGGCACCGGCCGCAGAGCGCTCTCGGCCATGACGCTTTGCAACTGCTCCTCGAACTGGAAGGATTTTGCCTCGTAGCCCGGTGTTTCGGCGTTGGCGATGTTGGAGCCGATGATCTCCTGGTTCTTGGCGCGAAGATCAAGGGTCTTCTGCAAAAGCCTCATGGTGGTGTCGAATTGCTGGATGCCAGACATGGGGGTTCTCCGTTGAAGGGAAGGGGAGGTCGGCTGCCGGGGCCGGCGTCACCGCTTGTCGAGTTCGAGAATGGCCGCTTCCTCGCGGGCCAGTTTGCTCCAGAGAGGGTCTGTGCCCTTTTCGGCCAACTCCGTAAACAACTTAAGCGCCTCAGGTTTCTGTCCTTTTTGCAGGGCGATCTGGGCCAGGCGGTATCGGGCCTGCTCGTTTCCGTCCTGGTTACGCTCGATGATGCGCTGAAACAAGGGCAGGGCCTGGTCGTTCTGCCCGGCATGAAAGTACGATTCGGCCAGCAACAGCAGCATTTCCTGCCGGTTCAGCATTTTTTGTATCTCCGGCTGGGTCAGGGTCTCGATCACCTTTTTCCAGGCTTGCTGTTCATAATAGATCCGGCCTTTGAGCAATTCCAGCTCCCGGACCTTCGGGTTGGCCTCGTCGCTCATCTGGGCAAGGGCCTTGTTGGCCTGGCCGCTTTTGTAGAGCGCCAGAACCTTGGAGGCGAAAATTGCCGGACGATCAGTCCCTTGCGGATAACCGGCCAGATAACGATCGGCGTACTCCTCGGCCTGCAGGTATTTAGCGGAGGCGGACAGGGATTGAATCAGGGGGAGATAGATCTTCTCCTGGCCGGTTGTGTCAGAGACATCGAACAGATATTGGTAAATCTCGGCCGACTGATCAGTCATGCCCAGCCGGTCGCAGGCCAGGGCCAGGTCGTACAGCATCCCGGTGTCGAGCCAGCCGTTGGCAAAGATATATCTGTTCTGTTTGGCCAGAACCAGGGCTTTGACGTACTCGCCGTTCTTGACCAGTTGTTTGATCACCACCGGAAGCTGCTGGATGAGCAGGGCCATGGTTTCGGTGCGCAGCCTGCCCGATTGAAAGTCCCGCAGCAGTTGCATGCACTGGTTGACCCCCGCTTCATTGTCGTCTGACAGGATCTTCACCAGGGCCAGCTTGAATCCGCACTCTTCGCGTACCGCGATGGAATCGGCCTTGGCCGCACAGTTGCCGTAGATGACCTCGGCCTCGTTGGCCGGGATCTTGTTGGCAACGAAGTCAACATCGGTCTGCTTGAGGTGCGCCAGCGATCCGCCTTCGGTGCCGGGAAAGGCATTGTTGATCTGTTGCAGGTCGATCCGGGCCTTTTTGGCGGTGGCCGGGATATGGAGCTGGGCCATGGCCAGCCGGAACAGGACCAGGTCATACTGGGGATGGTTGGTCAGTAGATCGGCGAGCTGCTGATAGCGTTTGGCAGCCTCGGCATATTGGCCGGCGCCGTACAATTCGCCTGCAAAGCGGGCCAGCGACATGGGGTGATTTTCGAATAACTTGGGCGATTGTCCGGCCAGATTTTGGTATGCGGCCAGGGCCTTGGCCTTCTGTCCCGCCGCCGACAGGAGATCGGCCTGGCGCAGTTGCCGCAGGGGAGCCAGCGAGGCATCGTTGACCACCAAGGGATTGTCAATCAGCTTTTTCGCTTCGTCGAGCCGGTTGGCCAAAAGCGCCAGTTCGGCCAACAACATATGGTACGAGCCGCTAAAGGGAGCATCCTCATTATTTTTCAGCCAGCCGCGAAGCTCATAGTAAGCGTCGATCACCTCGCCATGCTCGGCTTTTTGGTGGATCTGCAGCATGGCGGCCATCTCGGCCATGGGGGTGTCCGGATATTGGAGCACGATTCGCTGCAGCAGGAAATAAGCCTCCCGGTACTCCCCGGCCCTGATCAGGGCCTCGGCATAGGTAAGCACCAGCAGCTCCTTGAGCTTTTCCACCGGCTGCCGGGTCATTTGTTCGCGGAGCAACAGACACACCTGGTCCCACTTGTTTTCCTGAGCCTGGGTCAGCGTTTCCTCGGACAGCCAGTCGGCTGTCGCCCTTGGGGGGGGCAGGGTGGCTGCCAGGGGAAAGGGCGGCAGGTGGAGTTTGGATGCGGGAAGCACCACCAGGGGTGACTCGTATTCGGTGAAAAACGATCGCCAGTTCTTGGCAAAGACGGTAATGTTGACTGGATTGGGTGGGCCAGATGGGAGTTTTAAGGTGTTTTTCCGAGCCGTGCCGGTCGCCTGTGCCGGGGCGGAAAGTTCCGGCCGTGAGGCGGACTGTTGATTGCCCAGCAGGATATCGAGCACGATCCGCCCGCCTTCCTTGTTGCTTTCGCTGGTCACTTTCTGCGGCGGATAGCGGAAGTAGAAAGAAAGCAGCATGCCGCTCTTTTCGACCCTGCTGACCATTTTGATCAGCTTGTCGTCGGTGGCCGGAGGGGAGAGGGTGGTGCCCGGGGCCACGTCCCGCAAAGACAGGTCGATTCGCCGCCCGGTGACCGCGAAGTTGAATTCCGGCAACTGGTCAAACTCGAGGGCCAGTTGAAGCATCGCCGCACCGTCGTTACGGGTGATTGCTTTGAGCAGGGCTTCGGCCCGGACTTCGGTGCCGGGAAATTGATTGACAGCGAGCAGCAGCAAGATGATGATACATTGAACGCGGCGCATGGTGTGTTCACTTAAAAGTTGGGCGTCCATCCCGCTTTGTGCGTAAGGGATGCCTGCTTTGCCATAGCAATAAGCATTCCATGCCTGGCGATGGCGAAAATGGCGCGGAAAGTACCGGAGCACGATACCACGGAAATGCAAGAGTCATTTTTTTGGCGTTTGGCTGGGCGCGCCTTTGGACCGGCTGGACGATGGCGCAAACCGCCCGCTAACGGGTCGGAATGGTCATATTAATGAATTCGTTATTCACCGGACATTGACCACGTCTTTTTCTGTCATTTCGATGAGCGGAGCGAAGAGAAA
>WRKE01000287.1 GCA_009778235.1 Pseudomonadota bacterium | reverse complement strand
TATTCCCAGTGCTTCAAGGAACGGCTGCCCATCCAGGAGATGCGGGTTACGGCCTATACCGCGGCCTTTGCCAAGCGGTTTGGCCTGGAACCGCCGGCTCCGGGGACAGAGCCTGACAATGGGCTGGAGGCCCTTGAACTCCGGGTACAGCGGATGCGGGAGTGGACCAATCTCTACAGCAT
Source organism: Pseudomonadota bacterium (assembly GCA_009778235.1). Taxonomy (GTDB): domain Bacteria; phylum Desulfobacterota; class Desulfobulbia; order Desulfobulbales; family Desulfobulbaceae; genus Desulfobulbus. The sequence continues at coordinate 12,295 of WRKE01000287.1, read as the reverse complement.
GAACTTGTATCTGTATCTTGACAGCCGGCTGCCGATCAAGCTGCCGGAGGCTGGTGCTGCAGGAAATAAGCTGATGGTGCTCAGTTCCCATTTTTTTGGCTATCCTCGTGAACAGTGGTTGAAGTGGCCGCTTGAAGACCGGCTCCACCTCAACAATCTCAATAGCGGGTATCTCATGAAGGCCTTCCTGGCGACCATGGACTACGTGCCGAACAAGAGGGGGGCGGGGGGCAGTATTGAATATGAGGAATTCCATACCGAGCTGCTGCCCGGCCTGACCTATATTCGTCTGAAGTTTCACTCAGCGATGCTTCTCAGGGAATCTTATAAGGATGTCGGGATTTTTCTCCAACGATCAAGCGAAACAGACTACCGCTACCAACTCAACACCAACCCTGATGATTTCCTCAAGTTCAGGCTGCCTGATCATATTCTGGCCAAGATGAAGGAATGGCAAGAAATAATGCGGCCGGTCAATGATGTAGCCAGGAAGGAAGACGATGCTGCAAGGAAAGAAATGAAAGAACGGTACAACAACCAGCCGAAGACACCTGTTAACCCGGTTGAGCTGGGCAAACTCCTCCAAGAGATGGAGAAAGCTGCAACAGGCAAACAAAATCAACAGTTGGACAGCCTCCTTCAGGACATGGAGAGAGGTACAACAGACAATCAAAACCAACCTGTCAATCCTTGAATCAGAACGGAGACTCATGATGGATCAAACAACGTTGAATAATGCGGCCCTCAGCAACGAGGCCTACACCAATTACACCCAAAATGACATCGGCAAGAACGTCACAGTCAATGGGCAGACCTGGACAGTCTATGCTGTTTCAGGCGATACTGTCTCACGGATTGATAATGTGAGGAAAAAGTATGAAAGGGGTTCGTAAGGTTCTCCCGTTTTTTCAGAAGGTTGTGCTGATCGTTGCCACATTGCTTATTTTTCAATCCACTGCTTGGTCATGGGCTACATATTCGGTTTTGGCGAACAAGTTAGCCAATGATACAGACGCTCTGTTCGTGGGACATCATGTCTGTAAAGACATCAATACATGTCAAGCTCAAAGAAGAGTTCACAGTGGGGGTGGGCCAGATCTGGCTATTGTCAACGTTTATAAAGCGGGCGACCTGAATCAGGAGATGATTCAAAATATCATGAAACTGTGCTTAGATGCGTATACCTTACATGGCGGAAAACAAACCATTAGTTTGAGTTTTTTTAAAGAAACGGCTGAAGAAAAAGTTCGTTGGTTTTCTGGCGTCAAACCATTCATCCACCTGTACATGAAAGGAGAGAAGTAATGGCACAAACGTATACCGTTGAGATTCGTGTCGGGGTCCTAAGGATTGATGAAGTGAGGAGGAAACATGAAGAGATCTGGTAAGGTTTTGCTGGTGTTGCGCCAGGTTCCACTGGTTCTTGCGATGTTGCTGTTTTTGTGGATTCTTTCTTCATGTGCTAAGACGTATCCGGATTTAGCAGACAAATTAGCGAGGGATACAGACGCCCTGCTCGTGGAGCATCATGTCTGCGAAGACATCAATAAATGCAAGGCTCAAGAAAGAGTTTTCCGTGGGGGATATCTAAATAATGGTATTGTCCTCGTTTATAAAGCTGGCGATCTGAGTCAGGAGACAATTCAAGATATCATGAAACTTTGCCTGGATGCGTATGTCCTCCATGACCGGAAACAGACCATCAGTCTGAAGTTTTTTAGAGAAACGGTTCAAGAAGAAGTTCGATGGTTTTCTGGCGTCAAACCATTCATCCACCTGCAACTGAAAGGAGAAAAGTAATCCCGGCATATCGGCGGATCACCGTTACTTCGTGGCCGCTCTCAAAGATATCGACCTGTGGGGGGCGAAACAGGTTGCGTTTTTGGCGCGCTCGCCGCCGGGCCGGGCCGCTTTTTTTCCCTGGATCTTCAATTCCTGTTCGCACATGGCTTCACATACCATTTCCTCTTGCCAGTGTAGCAGGTCACGATAGGAATATATTGAATTTTAATGCAAAAAAATAATAATATTTTTTGCATTAAAAATAGAAAATGATATCGCCTGTAGAGTGGAATTTACCATCCCATTGACGCTTCATGCCACCGCCTGGGGCAGAAACGAGAGCGGCGCGAGCTGGCTGTTGCCGACGTCGCGCCGCGCAGGCATGCAATGGTGGTGGTTTCAGAAGTCGTAACGAAGGTGCAGGGTGCCGGTGAACCCATCACGGATGCCCGCATATCCCTGGACCCCCAGGTCAATGAACACGGGCAGTTCTTTGGAAGGCTTGCAGGTCAGCCCAATCTCCGCCATGCCGGTGCCCCCGCTCAGTGAAGGAACGCCGATGGCATAGCCGTTGGTCGTGGCATCAGTGTCGCCGTCAAACTCATGCTCGTATGCCGCGCCAAGATACGGGCTGATGGTCTTGTTCAGGGCATAGCTGAAGCGCGCACCCACGCGCAGGCGCTGGGAGTTCACGTCGTCAAATGCCACGGACTCGCCGGTGGATAGCCGCACCGCGTCCCCTTCCTGCCTCGTCCAGAAGTATTTGCCATACAGATCGAGCGTTGCCTTGGGCGCAAGATCCCACAAATAGCCCGCTCCGAGATGGATGCCGTAATAGGCCGAGGACGCGTCATACTTCGCCTCTCGGCCCCAAAAGTCGCGCAACTCGTTGTTGGTGTAATCATTGTCAACGTTACCGATCCTGGCGCTGCCTTCGGCGTAGAAATGGCCGTTGCCGGCTTTCGTGAAGTCCATCCGGCCGATGATGCCGCCGCCGATGTAGTCGAGGTCGCCATCTCCATGGAGCATGGCATAGGTGTCATACGAGCCGTTGCCGTACTCGAAGAAGACGCCAAGGACCAGGTCGCCAGATGGCAAAGCCGTGAACCGGGACAGGCCGGCCATCAGGGAAACACTGGTCATCTCCGCATGGGAGCCGATGTCATAGCGCGACCAGCCGCCGGACAGGGTGCCGAAGGTCCCATAACCGATGCCAGGGTCATGATCCGCCCGCCTGGCCGCGCTCGTTGCCGCGCTCATGCCCCATCCGGCAACGAGATCACCGCCCTGATTCAACAGGGCCATGCCGGAGAGAAAGCCTTCGCTCAAGGATTTGGTTTTCGGATTGACCGTGGGGTCCTTTGGCAGGAATGCCCAGAGTTGATGATCTTCCATCTCTGTCGAGATGAGCATGTCATATTGCAGAGTGGCACCATGCGTGGCTTGAACGGTGCTGGTGGACGGAACTCCTGCCAGGCCCGCATTATAAGAAGCGTCGATGAGCTTGATATGATCCCCTGCCTGCAGCGGGGAGCGTGCGCCATCGATGGCCAGATTGACCGTGGCGCCGCTGATATTCGCCGTGCCGGTGACATGCAGCATGACGCCATCCGCCGCCAGGGTGGCGGGCACATAGAAGTTCAGATTCTGGAAGTCTTGCAGGCCGGCTACAACCAGGCCGGAGGTATGGAGATTCAGGGTGTTATTGGTGGAGCTGCCGCTGCCGGAAGTACTGGTGGCATACCCGCCGTAGAGGGTGGCATTCGTCAAGATGGGATTGCCGCTGATGGTCAGGGTATTGTTCGAGGCTTCGGCAATACCAGTGGTGCTGATTGCACGCCCGGCATAAACGCCATCATTCACCTCGCCGCCGCTGATGGTCACTATATTGCCTGTGGAACTGGCAGTGCCGGAACCGTTGCTCCAGGCATACCCACCATAGATCAGCCCCGCTGTGCCGCCGCTGATGAAGACGCTGTTGCCCGTGGATGTGGCATTGCCGGAGGTGCCGCCGGAGGTGCTTGAGGCCGCCCCGCCGTAAATGCGCGCCACCACGCCACTCTCGAAGGTCATCGTATTGCCTGTGGCCCTACCATTGCCGGTGCCGCTGACGGCACGCCCGCCGTAAATATACACCTCACCCGTTGTGTCGCCGCCGAAGGTCACGGTATTGTCCATGGCCTCAGCGGTACCGGAGGTGCTATGAGCCCATCCGCCATAGATGTCGGCGCCGAAAGACCCATTGCCCACCATGCCTCCGCTGATGGCCATGCTGTTGTTCGAGGCCGTGGCGGCACCGTCGCCCCTGGCATGCCCGCCGGAAACTATAATGCCAGTCAGCGTGCTATCGCTGATATCCACTATGTTGCCCGTGGCCGTAATGGTACCGGTGGAGTTGCTGTAGGCATCCCCGCCGTAGACATTCCCGTCCACCGTGCTTTTATCGCTGATCGTCAGGGTATTGCCCCCGGCCGTGGCGGTACCGGAGAAACTCTGAGCATACCCGCTGTAGACAGCGCCATCCGCCTTCGTATTGCTGATCGCCAGGCTGTTGCCCGTGGCCGTGGCATCACCAGCGCCACTCTCGACAAAGGTATGCCCTCCGAAGATATTCGTCGCAGTGCTGTCGCTGATATCCACTGTGTTGCCCGTGGCTGTGGCCGTGCCGGAGGCACTCCAGGCATAACCGCCGTAAACAGGGCTACTTATGCTGCCCACCATGCTGTCGCTGATGTTCACGGTATTACCCGTGGCCTCGGCGGCGCCAGCGCCGTCGCTCCAGGCCCACCCGCCGGCGGCACCAGTCGCCGTGCTGTTGCCGCTGATATCCACCGTGTTATCCGTGGCCGTGGCGTCATTGTCGCGGCTCCAGGCATACCCGCCGAAGACCTTTCCATCAAAGCCGTTCACCACGCTATTGTTTTGTATAGTGACACTGGTGCCCATGGCCATGGCGACGGCATCAATATCCTTCCAGTCAGCCCCGCCATACACATTGCCGGACACCGTGCTGTTATCCATAGTGACAGTGGTGCTGTCAGCGGGCATGGTCAGGCTGCTGGGAGTATCCGGGATCGGCGCATCGCCGTCGGACTGTTTGCCGTTGCCGTACACATCATGTCCTACGGATTGGTTAATAATGGTGATGGTCTGCCCAGCAAAGGCGCCGGACAGGGGGGCGCAGGCAAGGCCAAGAGATAGGGTTGTGCGGCCCAAAACGCGGTACAGGGGTCGAATCATGAGGTACTCTCTCTAGCAAGGAAATATTTTGGTGATGAATTTTGATAATGAACACTATCCGATGAAATGGGGCGGTTTCACTTCTTCCAGCCCTTATGGATAAAGCTTTTTATCATGTTGCCTTATATCGTTCCCTTGCGCTGATGCGAGCATGCTCAAACACAGCTAACATGTTGTCAGTCCATGCAAATCTAACCGATACTTCGCATTGTCAAAGGGCAATGATATTACGATAACGTAATCACGCGCGTTGCTAAGTCAAGGGCATCCACCGCAGTAACCTTCCGGATGCCTTGAGACTTCCGCAAGAAATCTCAGGAACCGGCAGTTGCCATTGTGCCTCGCCGCCGTTCCAACCTGGCGATTTTTCAGAAAGAAAGCTAATTTTTCCATGCCGTCATTTTCCTCTTGTTACTCAAGGCGGTATTGTGTACTTTTCAACTTGTTTTGTCGGAAAACAAAGGGGTCCACATTGGCACGACAATACATCTCAAAAAGGTTCTCGATTTACTTTATCCGCCTTTTCTTTCCGCTCATCTGTTTCCTCCCTGATCTGGTTTTGGCCGCGACTCCCCAATCACTCCATCTTGCATGGAGATACATCACGCCCGTTTCACCCGCTCTTGCCGGGTTCAAGTTGAACCACCAGGGTGTTTTTATTTGCCAGACCAACAGTCCCACTGCTACCTCAATGGACTGCCCGGAATCGTTGTCCCACCATACCACCAAATCTATTTTGACCACGCAAAGCCCGCATTCCGCGCCCTTTGCCTCTATAGTCAATTTCACTGGGCCCGGGATGAGCGGCAAACCGCCTCAGACGGTCGCCAGCGTCACGCCGACCACCGGTTCAGGCCCGCTGGCCGTCACCTGTGTTTGCAACGGTTCGGCCGACAGCGGCGACACGGCCGTCAATTATGGGTGAAATTTCGCTGATGGCAATGGGAGCGCCACTGGCAAAAAGGTCACCTGTCCCTGGTCGGCCTTGTGAAGGATGCCTCTTCGATGGGCGAGAGCAGGAGCTGGCCCTTCTTGCCTTTCAGGGATGCAACTCTTTGCATCTTATATATTTTTTGAATTTTCCCTGCGAGTCGAACCATTAACTGGATTGGATCACGCCAAACATCAAATGGAGGAGGAGACATGAAACGTTTAGGGGTACTGCTGTTCATTATGTCATCATTTGTGTGCGGAATCGTTTGTGCCGACCTTGCCAGGGCCGAGACGCTGGAGTTGGGGGTTCCCCTGCCGCTCACCGGAACGCAAGCCAAGTTCGGGGAAATGGAAAAGCGCGCCTACGAGATCGCGATGGAGGAGATGAACGCCAAAGGCGGGATTAAAGGCAAGACCGTTGTCCTCAACTTTGAAGACAGTCAGGGCAAGCCGGAAATCTCCCGCGCCATTGCCGAAAAGCTCATTGATGTCAAAAAACAGCCGGTTATCTTTGGCGACTACAGTTCCGCCTGCTCCAAGGCGATCGCGGCGGTAGCCAATGAAAGAAAGGTTCCCTATCTGGTGGTTACCGGCGCGGACGACTCCATTACCCAGCAAGGCTGGGACTATGTTTTCCGGTTGAATCCCACCAACGCCTATTACCCCACCGGCATGATTTCTTTTCTCAATCAGGTGGTTAAGCCGACCTCCATTGCCATTTTACATGAAAGCTCCGATTTCGGCACATCCGGCGCGGATGCAATGGAAAAGGCCGCCGGGAAGAATGGCATGCAAGTGTTGCTGAAAGAAAAGTATGAGAAAGGCGCCGTGGATTTCAAGCCCATCCTGACCAAGGTCAAGGCCCTGAAACCTGATGTCATTTATATGGTATCCTATGTCATGGATGCCGCCCTGCTGATGAATCAGATCAAAGAGCTTCGCATTGACGCCAAACTCTTTGCCGGCGGCGGCGCCGGACATGCCCTTCCCGAGTTCATCCATACCGCTAAAGATGCCGCTGAATACGTGGTGGTGGCCACTCTGTGGAGCCCCCAGGTAAAATATACAGGGGCAAAAGAGTTGGCCGAAAAGTATAAAGCTCAATTTAGCGAAGAGGCTGGCTACCACGCGGCGGAAGCCTATTCCGCGCTCTATATCGTCAAGGATGCCATCGAACGGGCAAAAAGCATGGAGCCAGCCGATATTCAAGTGGCTATGAAGGCTACCAAGTTGATGACAGCCTTTGGTCCCATTCATTTTGAAGATAAAGACGGTTACAAAAATCAGAATTTTATGGAGACGCTGGTGTTGCAGGTACTCAATGGCAAACACGAGACCATCTGGCCCCAAAACGAAGCCAGCGCGAAGTATGTGTTTCCCATTCCAAAGTGGAGAGACAGAAAATAAAAAAAGCGCCCCGGCCGTTTGAGCGGGGCGTTGTATGAAAACAGGAAACCAGGGGCGGGCGGAAAGTTTCCGCCCGCCCGCTGTCTGTATTTTTTCTCTTTATTTGATGCCTTGAAGCAAACAAGCCTTACACCAGGAAATGCATGCCGTGAGAACGCCAGATCAGGCCGGGGCATGCCTTGCCATGGTGGCGCGCTAAGAATGCCTGGTTGGTGCAGCCTCCTTTTTCGCGGCATTGAGCGGTCCCCGAAATTGGAGGTTTTTTATTTATTTTGCGGGAACCGTTCATCGCCAGGTCTTTCTCCCTGCGGCGGCCTGAACCCTTTGTCATAAAATCTCACGCTCTCCAGAAGGATAGGATGCTTATGGAAAGTTTTTTGCAAACGCTCATTGCGGGAGTGCTTCTCGGCGGCCTGTATGCGCTGATTGGCATCGGCATGACGCTTATCATGGGCGTGATGAAGATCATCAACCTCGCCCATGGCGATCTGATGATGGTGGGCATGTATATTGCTTTCTGGATGTTCACCCTGTTTGGCATCGATCCCTACCTGTCCGTCTTCATCGCCGCCCCGATCTTGTTTTTCCTCGGTGTGCTCATGCAAAAATTCCTGATCAACCCGGTACTGAAAGTGGATTCCATTCTGCCGGAAAATCAGGTCATCCTGACGGTGGGCATTGGCATGGTGCTGGCAAACCTGGCAACCATCCTCTTTACATCCAATTACCGCTCCACGCCGGTCAGTTACAGTACCAGCGCCTGGTATCTTTCCGATTACTGGCACAGTGCCCCCATTGAGCTGTCCCTCTCTGTTACGGGCACCGTATCTTTTATTTTCGCGGTAGTCATTACCCTTGCTCTATGGTTTTTTCTGGCAAAAACCGATACGGGTAAATCCATCCGTGCGACCGCTCAGGATATTGATGCGGCCCTTTTAATGGGCGTCAACGTCAAGCGCATGCGCGTGGTCACCTTTGGCCTGGGCTCGGCCCTGGTCGGGGCGGCCGGCTGCCTGTTTATTCCGAGTTATTATCTCTACCCTTCCCTGGGTGGACAGTTTACCCTGATCGCCTTTGTCATCACCATCCTGGGCGGGCTGGGTTCGACCATTGGCGCTATTTTCGGTGGATTGATATTGGGAATCTTTGAATCCATGACCGCAACCTATGTTGGTATGGGATGGGCGCCGGTGGGCCGTTTTCTGATTTTTGTGGCCGCCCTGGTCTTTCTGCCTGGCGGGATCGCCTCTCTGTTGAAAAAGAAAGGGGTGAGAAGATGAAAAAATACCTCCCTCTGATCGTGCTGATTCTGTTGGCGGTGATGCCGCTGGCTGGACTGGCCGGGCTGCTGAGTTCCTATATCCTGCACATGATCATTTTAGTCATTATGTGGTCAGTGGTGGGCATGGCCTGGAACCTCTTGGCCGGCTACTGCGGTCAGGTCTCTTTTGGCCACGCCGCCTTTTTTGGTGTCGGGGCCTATACCGCCGGCATCCTCCATTCCCATCTCAATCTGTCTCCATGGTGGGGGATTCCCGCAAGCATTGTCGTGGTCGGCCTGTTCTCGCTCCTTCTCGGTTTGATTGTGCTCAGGCTCAGGGGGCCGTTTTTCGCCCTGGCGACTCTGGCCATGGGCGAGGTGATGCGGATCAGTTCCGAAAATCTGGATTGGCTGACAGGGGGGAATCTCGGCATTACCCTGCAAAGGACCTGGGTTGATAAAACCAATTATTACTACATCATCCTGGCTATTGCGGTGGCCGCGTTTCTGGTGGTCAAATATCTGATGCGATCCAAAATAGGCTATTATTTTGTCGCCATCCGCGAGGATCAGGATGCCGCCGAATCCTTAGGCATCAATACCACCCTGTACAAAACCATCGCCCTGTGCATCAGCGGGGCTCTCACCGGCGTCGCCGGCGCCTTCTACACCAATTATATGGGCTACATCGAACCCTCAGTCGTCTTTGCCCTGCATGATATATCGATAGTTGCGATCATGACCGTCATGGTCGGTGGCGTGGCCACGTTTTTTGGCCCTTTTGTCGGTGCCATCATTATGGTTCTGCTGGCGGAGGTAGTCCGTTCCATCCCATACCTGGGCGCGGCCCATCTGACCTTTTTCGGGATTTTGCTGATCTTGATCATCATTTTCCTTCCTAATGGGATTGTCGGAGATTTTCAGAAAATCAAGCGGATCTTCGGGGCTGGAGGTGCTGGCAAATGAGTTTGCTGGAAATCAGAAATGTATCAAAACGCTTTGGAGGTCTGGCCGCTTCCTCGGATATTTCCTTTACCATCCAGAAGGGAGAAATCTTAGGCCTCATCGGACCGAACGGCGCGGGTAAAACAACCCTGTTCAATATCGTGGATGGTTTTTACCCCCCGACCAAGGGGCAAGTGCTGTTCAAAGGGCAGGTCATCTCCGGTTTAAAACCCCATCAGATTTGTAAACTCGGCCTTGCCCGGACATTTCAGGTGGTCAAACCTCTACAGCGGATGAGCGTACTGGATAATGTCATCGCATCGGCATTTTTACGGGCCAAGAACAAGGCTGAGGCGGTGGAAATCGCGATGGAGACCCTCCGTTTTACTGGGCTTGACGAGGACCAGGACGTCATCTCCCGTGGTTTGCCTCTGGGTAAACGAAAAAAATTGGAAATCGCGCGGGCCCTGGCCACTGGGCCGGAGTTGCTCCTTTTGGACGAGTCGTTCGCCGGCCTGAATCACTCCGAGTTGAATGAGTCGATTGAAATTATCAAAAACATCAAGGCCCGCGGGATTACGATCATGATTATCGAGCACCACATGAAGGTCATCATGAGTATTTCCGACAGGATTGTGGTGATCAATTACGGCCAAAAAATCGCCGAGGGGACCCCGCAGGAGATCCGCAACAATCCCCTGGTCGTTGAAGCCTATCTGGGAGAGTAAGAACGGTGCTTGCAATAAAAAATATTGATGTGTGTTACGGGGATGTCCAGGTGATCTGGGACCTGTCCTTTGAGATCAAGCAAGGCGAGGTCCTGGCGCTGATCGGTGCGAACGGCGCCGGCAAATCCACCACACTCAAGACCATATCCGGCATTCTCCGGCCAAAAAGGGGGGAAATCCTCTTTGAGGATCAGCCCATCCATACCGCCGAGCCCTTTCGTCTCATTGAGATGGGCATCGCGCATGTCCCCGAGGCCAGGCGTCTTTTTGTGGAGATGACCGTTGAAGAAAATCTGGATATGGGCTCGCTGAAAGGAGAGGCCCGCAAAGACCGCGCCAAGACCAAGGAAATGGTCTGCAGTCTGTTTCCCCGGCTGCGGGAACGCCTATATCAGCCCGCGGGCACCTTGAGCGGCGGAGAACAGCAGATGGTGGCCATTGCCAGAGGGCTGATGGCCAAACCCAAACTGTTGATGCTGGATGAGCCGTCTCTCGGGCTTGCGCCCATTCTAGTCCGGGAAATATTCAAGGTCATCAACCAGATTCGTAAAGAAGGCGTGACCGTGCTGATTGTCGAGCAGAACGTCAAGCAGACCCTTGCCACCGCGGACAGGGCCTATGTGCTAGAAAACGGCAGGGTCACCCTTGAAGGGAGCGGCGTTGACCTGACAAACGACCCGCATGTCCAGGCGGCGTATCTCGGCGTATAGCTATCCTCAGATGGCAGGATTGCAATAATCGTTGATTCTTTTTCGGCAACAACCAACATCAAGACCGGAGGTCATCCCCCATGCTCGTAAAAAATTGGATGAGCGCGCCAGCCATTACGATAGATGTGCACAGTTCCATGCAGGACGCGATCACTCTCTTGAAAACACAAAAGATTTCCATGCTGCCGGTCATGGATAAAAAACGTCTGGTGGGCATTGTCTCGGACCGGGATCTGAAAAAAGCCTCTCCCTCCGATGCCACTACCCTGGACATTCATGAACTTCTTTATCTGCTGTCAACTATTCAGATCAAAGATATCATGACCAAGAAGCCGATTACAGTGCCGCCGGATTGCACAATTGAAGAAACCGCCGAAATACTGATGGCCAACAAGATTTCAGGCGTGCCGGTGGTGGATCACGACGACGGCGTTCAGGGAGTTATCACCCATACCGATCTGTTCAAGGTGATTATCTCCCTGACAGGCATCGGCAAAAAGGGCATCCAGTTCGCTTTCCGCCTGGAAGACAGAGGAGGCTCGATCCTGGAGGTTGCCGAAATCATCCGCCAGTTTGGGGGAAGAATTGCAAGTATTCTCACCTCATATGAGAAAGCGCCGGAAGGCTACCGCAATGTCTATATCCGCACCTTCAATATTGACCGTCTCCAACTGGAAACGTTGAAAACCGTGCTCAAGGAAAAATCCAAGCTGCTGTACCTGGTGGATCACAAGAACAATACCCGGGAAATCTATTGATTGTGATGGCCTGACAAGGGGGAAGGGCATCTTCCCCTTGTTTCTGTTCATTTTCTCTGCGATCACCTGGAGCTGGTCCCGACGAACAATCCCAAACGCCTCGCTGCCCATGGCAACCAGCTAACATCTTGAGTTGGACTGAAAAAATATAGCGTTGTGGATTGTTCCGTTCCCTCATGTTATTGCCGGATTATTGGTTGAATCGAGACTCTTTCCACCGCTTGGCTGTCATCAACGGGGCGAGCGGGTGCCATGGCAAAGGTAAAAATCGCTGGACATGATATCCAGACTATGCTAAAGCACTACGCGCATTCAGCAAGGGGCGGCCATCGTTCAGCGTCCCGCCTCCCGATGCTCAGTGGACCACAGGGACCCACCCCACTGGGTGCAGAATTCGGTCATGAACGCACAGGGAGTGCTGCTGAGGCAACAAGCAAGAAAAAACCGTCGGGAAGTGGCTCAGTCTGGTAGAGCACAGCGTTCGGGACGCTGGGGTCGGAGGTTCAAATCCTCTCTTCCCGACCAGTTACA
>WRKE01000286.1 GCA_009778235.1 Pseudomonadota bacterium | reverse complement strand
TGGACTGCCGAAAAAAAAAACAGAAGCTACCCTGCCAGCCACACCGCCACATCCTGCGCCTGATTCACGGCCTTGTCGGAAACGCCCTTGAGCTGGCCCTTGGTGAGATTGCGGGACCGCCGACCGATGACAATGGTGCCGCAACGGTACTTCTTGGCCTGCCGCACCAGATCGCTGCCCGCATCAAGGTGCATCTGGGAGGGCAGTTGTACGATCCGGCTTCGGGGGATGCCGCCCTCGACCAGGAGCTGGAAGTGGGCGTACATGAGATAATTATCCAGGTCGAGGTATTGGTCGCACCACTCCTTGCCCCATATGGGGTGAAAGTCCTCGGCCTTGGCCTTATGCTGGTTGCCGAAGACCGGGTTGGAGTGATAGAGGCAGATTTCGGCCCCAGGGTGGTTCTTGAGCACATGGGCCAGATAATCGGCGGCCAGCAGCGAGGATGGACGGCTATGGACGGCGAGCAGAAACCGCCAGGCGCTGGCCAGGCCATCCACGATCCACAGGGGCACCTTGTGGCATTTTTCGATCAGCTCGCCCGAAATGCTGCCGAAAAACATGTTGCCCACGGTGCCTAAGCCGCGCCGACCGATGACCACACTGTCGTAATTGCCGCGTTCGGCCTCGTTGCGGATCGCGTTGCTGATGCTGGCGGCGATTATCACCTTGGTTTCGATCCGCTCCCGGGCGATGCCGTTCCGGATCAGCAGGTCTTCGGCATCCGCCAACTGTTTGCGGGCGCGGCTGCCCCGTTGCTCTGTTTCGGCGGATTGGCCGCGAAGGGGGTCGACCTCGAACATCCAATCCTTACCGCCACCACCACTGGGCACCACGCCGAGCAGGTGCAGGGCAACGGTGGAATCGGGACCGAAGAGCTTGGCCAGATATTCCAGGCTGTTGCCGCTGTAAACTGATCCGTCGATCGCGACCAGGATGGCTTTTTCCATTTCATCTCCTTGCAGGGATTACCGGATTGGTTGCCGGTCATGCCGACAATAACCGGGTTGCTACATTATTAAAATATAATATAAAAACGCGATCAATGCCAGGCTCAAGGCCCTGAACCCCTGGCTGAACAGGATCAGTTCCGCGGCCAGTACTGGTTTGAAGATGCCCGCATAGTAGGGATATTGGTGGCGGACGGCGCGGATCGGTGAAGAGAGGATATTGCCGATCAACAGCACCAGCACGATTTCCTCCATGCGCATCGAGCCGCTGGCCAGCAGCGAGCCGGCGGCGGCCAGGCCGGCAGTGAATTCGGCGGCCATTTGGAAGGTGAGGATCGACAGGGCTTGGGGCGACAGCCAGGACAGCCAGGAAAGATGCTGCCCCATGAACCGTTCGGCGGCGGCGAAAAAACCGGCCTCGGTGAGGGCGTAGAAGAGGATGTAGATCGGCACGGTGTAGCCGACAATCTTGCGGATGCGCCGCTTGAACCGTTTGCTAGTGTTCTTGAGGGCGGTGCGGAACGGATGCTCCGGGGGCGGCGGCAGTTGGGCGGTGGCAATTTCTCCGTTGTTGGCGGGCAAGAGCATCCGACCCAAGAGGGCGATCAACAGGGTCCGGAGGAGGGCCGTGCCTATGGTCAGGCCGATGTAGATTACGGCCGCGCCTTTGATGATCGGCGCGGCGATGAAAAAGGTGGTGGGCAGGTGGAGGAAATTGCTGGGCAGACTGTTGAACAAATTTGCTAAAATCAGTTCCTTGCGGCTCAGTTGCCGGTTGGCATAGCCTTCGGCCAGCATGGTGTTGGCGGCCATGCCGGAAAAGAAACAAATTGAAAAGGATGCGCCGGTCAGGGGCGAGAGATGGCCGAACCGGGTCAGGGGCCGGGCAATGATTGCCAGTTTTCTGGTCCAGTTGAGCGATTCGATGAACAGGGCCGCCAGCAGGCCGATGGCGAGGAACACCAGCAGGCGCAAAAGCGGCCAGCCCAGGTGCAGCCAGAGATGGGTCAGGGTCTCCTGAGTGATCATGGACTTGTACCAGATGATGGTCAAGGGTGCCGGATTGCGGAGTGCCAAGTCCGGCGCAAACGGTGTGGGCAACTATATATCAGCGAGCGCAGAGGGCAAGAGAACACTGTGAAACGGGTGATCAACACGGAAAAAATACCGCTCATGCTGTGGACGGATGGACTGGAGGAAGAGGCTTTGGTCCAGGCGCGCCATCTGGCCAACCTGGAATGCGCCTTCCACCATGTGGCGATTATGGCCGATGCCCATGTGGGCTATGGCATGCCGATCGGCGGGGTGCTGGCCACCACCGGCGCGGTCATCCCCAACGCGGTCGGGGTCGATATCGGCTGTGGCATGCAGGCGGTCCGCACCGACCTGACCGGGGTAAGCATAGCCCAGCTCAAGCAAATCCTCTCCAGCCTGCGCGCCGCTGTTCCCCTGGGATTCAAGCATCATCGCCGCCCGCGTCCGCTTGAGGCCATGCCGGATTTTGGCGCCGGGGAACGGGATCTGCCGGTGGTGACGGCCGAGTTCGGCAACGCCCGCCATCAGCTCGGCACCTTGGGCGGCGGCAACCATTTCATCGAGATTCAGCGGGGCAACGATGGGCGGATCTGGCTGATGATCCATTCGGGCAGCCGCAATCTTGGTTACAAGGTCGCCGGCCACTACAACACCCTGGCCATCCAGTTGGCGAATAAGGCCGGCAAAAATACCATACCTAAAGAGTGGCAACTGGCGCTGCTGCCGGTGGATTCATCGGTGGGGCGGCGGTATCTGCGGGAGATGGAATACTGCGTCGCCTTTGCCCGGGCCAACCGGAGCGAGATGATGACCGTGCTGCGGGAGATCGTGACTGAGGTGACCGGCTGCGACCGGTTTGATCCGAGTCTGGACGTGGCGCATAATTATGCGGCGGGTGAGGTCCATTTTTTCAAGGAGGTCTGGGTGCATCGCAAGGGGGCTACCCGGGCCTTTGCCGGCGAGTACGGCATCATTCCGGGGTGCCAGGGCAGCTTCAGTTATATTGTGCGGGGACTCGGCAATTCCCAGTCGTTCATGTCCTGTTCGCACGGGGCCGGTCGGGTGCTCGGCCGCAAACAGGCCCAGCGGGTGCTCGACCTGCACGGGGAGATCGCCAAGCTCGAAAAAAACAATATCCTCCATGGTCTTCGCCACCGCAACGACCTTGAGGAGGCGCCCGGGGCCTATAAGAACATTGGCGAGGTAATTGCCAATCAGCTTGATTTGATCGAGGTCGCGGTCGAGCTCCAGCCCTTGGCCGTGCTCAAAGGATAGTGCCCAATTTTTGTGATTCCGGCCGCCGTAGAGCTGTTTTTGTTTAATCCTGTACAGCAGCGGGCGGCAAAATGCCGCCCCAACCACCCATTTGCGGATTCATACCATTTCCTTTTGCCAATGCAGTAGGTCACGATAGGAATATATTGATTTTTAATGAAAAAATAAGAATATTTTTTGCATTAAAAATAGAAAATTGATCAGGCGCAGGGGCTGCATCCTGACGCCGTAACCGCAACTGTCCATGTATAAACAAAAAGCGCTCTAACGGAAGGAAAGGGCCGAGAGTGGCAGCAGGCAGTGGGAATAGAGGCCTTCCGGGTCATTGTTGTCCGGCAGGAAAATATCCATCTGCTCCGCGATCGGTCGGCGCACCGAGTCCGGAACCATGGTGGCGGGCCAGAATCGGGCCACCAGGGCCTCGACCGGCTGTTCGACCCGTTTGAAGCGGTCCAGATAGTTGTCCGGCATCAACTCGATGTAGTATCCGTTTGCCGCCGGGATATTCGCCCGCTTGGCCGCCTCGTCCACCGCATCCTGCAGATCGCCGAGCCGGTCGACCAGGCCCAGGCTAAGGGCGGTGGCGCCTTCCCAAACCCGCCCTTCGGCGATTTTTTCTACCTGGTCGGCGGACATGTGCCTTCCTTTGGCTACAATATCGATGAATTGGTGATATCCCCGTTCGACATCCATTTGCATGGTCGAGGCCTCGGCCTCGCTCATGGGCCTGGTCAGGTTGCCGAAGTGGGCGATGTCGGTGGTGCCGATGCCGTCGCTGTGCAGGCCGATCTGAGCCAGGGTTTTATCCACAACGGGAATGGCGCCGAAAATACCGATCGAACCGGTGAGGGTGGTGGGCGCAGCCACGATCGCATCCGCTTCGGCTGCCAGCCAGTAACCGCCCGAGGCCGCCATGGCCCCCATCGAGACCACGACGATTTTCCCGTCTTTTTTTGCCGCCGCCAGTTCCTCGCGGATCATCTCGGAGGCGAAGGCACTGCCACCGCCGGTGGTGATCCGCAGGACAATGGCCTTGACCCGTGCATCCTGACGCGCCTTACGGATACGCTTGACGAGATCGTCGGACCCGATCTGGTCGACCGCCCCCTTGCCGGGCAGGATGTTGCCGGAGGCAATGATGATGCCGATCAAGTCCTTTTTCTGTTGGTCGTCGGTGTACGAGGGCGTGATCGTGTCGAGATATTCCTGGAAGCCGATACAATTAAAACCCTCCTTGTCCGGAGCCGGGCCGACTTCCTGGATGAGCAGTTGTTCCATTTCTTGACGGTTTTTCAGGCCGTCCACCAGGCCGGTGGCCAAGGCCAACCGGGCACGGTCACCTCCCACCGCGCCCAGTTGACTGACCGTTTGATTGACGTTGTCCAGAAACACCTGCCGCTCCAACCCACGGTGCTTGACGATGTCGTCACAGTAGAGATCCCAGAGCTTGCCGAGCCACAGGCCGGTGGCCTCCTTATCCTCGGCCGACATGTTGTCGCGCAAGAGCGGTTCCACCGCCGCCTTGAAGGTGCCGACCCGGAAGACATGGAAGTCGATTGCCAGCTTGTCGATCAGCTCGCGGGCATAGAGACGGAAGACCGAAAATCCGCGCATGTTGACTGCGCCCATGGGGTGAAGGTTGATCTTGTCCGCCCAGGACGCCAGATAGTATTGGGCCTGGTTGAAGCTGTCGCCCACGGCGATCACTTTTTTGCCCGTACGTTTGAACTCTTCGATGGCGCTGCCGATCGTCCGAATCTGGTCGAGGCTGGCGTTGCCCATGCGGTTGGTGTTCAGCACCAGCAGTTTGATCCGCGGGTCGCCACTGGCGGCATGGACCACGTCGACGATGTCTTGGAGAAAGGTGTCCTCGCGCATGGGGGTGCCGGAAAGCCGGGCCACCGCCTTGGCGATGAAGCCGATGGAGGAACGTTGTTCGACGATGTCTCCTTCAGGCGCCAAAAGCAGGGCGCTGTGCATGGGCACCTGGACCTGGGGCTTGTACAGGAGCACAAAAAGCACCAGAGCCACCAGGGCAAGAAAAAGAAGATTGGAGAGCACGGTCAGGCCGGATCTGAGAAATCGATACGACCAGACAACGGGGCGCGACAGCAGGAAAAAAGTTTTTTTCACAGAATAACCCCACCTTGGAGGGTGATGTTCGAAGGGGCGAGCCGCATGATCTGGGCCAGTGGCAGGCGACCGGACAGTCCAGCCGGCAATATTTCATGCCGGGCCGCAGATGGGCTTTGGTTGCGGCACTCTGGTCGGGACTGTGCACCATACCATGATCGAGTTGGAAGCGAAACAGCTTCTTGGGAATGGATGAGGCGGGTTGATGGGGTATTTCCCGCAAAATCGCCTTGTTGGCGGCATGGGAGGTGGTTTGGCGATTGGGCGATATCACTTTCTATTTTTAATGCAAAAAATATTCTTATTTTTTGCATTAAAATTCAATATATTCCTATCGTGACCTACTGCATTGACAAGAGGAAATGGTATGAGGGGTGAACGAAACACGCCCCGGTGAACGATTGGAGTGGTTTTGAGGTGAATGCGCATAAAAAAGCCGCCTTCTTGTGAGAAGGCGGCTTTTTTTATGCGAAGAGGAGAAGGGACGGTTATCTGGACCGGCGGCGGACAACGCCAGCCAATGCCAGCAGGCCGGTTCCGAACAGCAGTAAGGTGGCTGGTTCGGGAACAGGGGTGTTGGGGCCGTCAGGGCTATACAGACCTTCAACGACGGCGTTGCCGCATTTCATAGTCCAAGACAAGCTCAATCCATTTTTCCCGATACTGTCCAACATCTCATCTGGCAGATCAATCCAGACCGTCAACGATGTCGCATCAAGCGCCCACGTACCGTCTTCCAGTGTGGACTGTCCATTTTGCGGGGTATACCAAGCCATTTGTTCGTTTATCAACAGCCCATAATTGATTCCATTGGAATCTACGCTGTACAGACTCGCATCACCGAATTTCGCAACCGCCCCGTTGCTCACGACTCCATCAAAGGTGACGGCATAGCCCCATGAGCCGTCGACACCCAGGAAGAGTGATCCTGGCGAGAAAATAGGGAGGGCGGTAAGTGATGATGGGTCATAGCTGCTCCAGGTCTGAAAATATTGCCCATCAATGGTTACGATTAAGTTGCTCCCTGCCACTTCCACAGACATGCCGGAAATGGCATATCCTTGATTATCCGGATCGTACACATCCGGGTTGGCATCGAAGTACACCGGTGCCGAATAGACTTTGGGCGCAGCTAAGATCAAAATTGAGAATACAAACAGGGTGATCGAGTATATGCGCTTGTTCATGGTTCGCTCCTCCTCTTGAGCGGATAACTGACGCGGGTTCGGGTTTTTCCGTTCCGGGTTAGGGTCAGGGTGGTTTCTGATGTTGACTGTATCATAAGGCATTCGAAAAAAGAGACAATAGTACTTTGGTACAATGGTGGATTCTTTTTTTCTGGTATACGGTAAAGACAACTAAGACATAAAGATACTCTTTCATCTGTAAAGGAGGGCCACATGGCTCCAGCAAACACGCAGTCCATTGGCAAGGTTTTCATAGTGCATGGCACGGTCAAGGCCGTTTCTCCCGCCGGGGTTGAACGGATTCTGACCCCGAACAGCCCTGTCTATGCCCACGAGCACATTGTCACTGGGTCGGATGGCAGCGTTTCCATAGCCCTTGCCGATCACCATGGGCATCTCGATCTGGGCCGGATGTCAGACGTTCTGCTGGACCAGGATGTCTATGGCGCCGGCGGCCATGGCGGGGCAGCGGATGCGATCGCTGATGTCAAAGACATCCAGGCCGCTTTGGAGAGCGGCAACATCGATCCCACCACCGATTTGCCCGAGCCTGGCGCCGGCCCTGGTGTCGGCGTGGCAGGAGGGGCTGCGGGAGGCGGCCGGCATATTGTGGTCTTTGACGCTGACCACATGGAGGTGCTGCCCGATTCCGGCGCCGAGACCAGCGGCATTGCCCGCAATTTCCTGGATCCGCCTCCCGGCGGTCTGCCGGAGGACTCTTCGACACCCCATACGCCCGACCAGCCGCCCGATACGCCGCCCATCCACCCTGTTCTTGGCACGGTGGAGGTGACAGTCGACGAAGCGGATCTGCCGTATGGGTCGCACCATGGTCCCGGCGACCCCACTCAAAGCGGCTCGGCGGAGCAACTGGGCGTGCGGCCTGGTGATACGCTTGATTTCGGCAATGACCAAATCATTACCATTGGCGATTCTTCGGATACTTCGCTGGTGGTGCATGGGAAGTATGGCGACCTGACGATCAACAGTGACGGCTCCTGGACGTATGAATTGACGGGCAATACGCTGGATCATCATCAAGAAGGCAAGACGGGTACGGATGATCAGGTGAACGATCCCTTCTCCTTTACCGTCACCGACCCGAACGGAAACGCGGTGCCAGGCGAAGGGAGCATAGTGGTTCATGTGCTCGACGACGGCCCGAGCCTGGTGGTGGGAGACCAGCAGGTATATGAGCATGGCCTCGTCGCCTCGGACACAGGAACAGTGACAGTAACAGGAACACTGGAGATCGACTATGGCGCGGATGGCCACAATGCTGACAATGCCTTGGTCTTGAGTTCCGAAGGGGCGACATGGGATGCAAAGACCAATACGCTGACCGAGAATAACGGCGCGTGGACGCTGCATGTCAATGATGACGGAACCTATACCTTCACCTTGAACCAGGCGCTGGACCATGACAAGGCAGCGGGTCATGATCTCTCCTTGGACATCCCGATCAATGTGGTGGTAACGGATGGCGACGGCGACAGCGCGAGCGGTTCTTTCAAGATCACGGTGTTTGACGACAACCCGAGCCTGAAGGTGGGCGACCAGCAGGTGTATGAGCACGGCCTCGTCCACTCGGGAACAGTGACAGTAGATGGAACACTTGAGATCAATTATGGTGCGGATGGCCCACATGATGGCAATGCCTTGGTCTTGAGTTCCGAAGGGGCGACATGGGATGCAACGACCAATACGCTGACCGAGAATAACGGCGCGTGGACGCTGCATGTCAATGATGACGGGACCTATACCTTCACCCTGAACCAGGCGCTGGACCATGACAAGGCAGCAGGTCATGATCTCTCCTTGGACATCCCGATCAATGTGGTGGTAACGGATGGCGATGGCGACAGCATGAGCGGTTCTTTCAAGATCACGGTGTTTGACGACACGCCCAAGGCCTGGCACCATCCGGACGATACCCATTTGCCGAACGAGGCGGGTGATCAGGTCTCGGGCCATCTGCATCTTGCGTTCGGCGCTGACGGTCCGGCGCATGACTTGGCGCTGCAGTTGGGCGATAGCGGGGGCAATAGTCTTGTCGGCCAACTAGTTGTCGATGATCATGGCAATCCCCTGACATCCGGCGGCCACCAATTGGTTTATGTGGATGACGGCGCCGGCGGGGTCCATGCAGTTATCGATGGGACCGATCAGACAGTTTTCTCTGTGAGCCTCGATGCTGAGCATAGAACGTACACGGTCACCATGGGCGATCATGCTCTTGACCCACAGCATGCGACTATGGAATTCTCGTCCGATGCCGGACTGGATGCTGGCAACAATTTCCAGCTTGGTGACGACGTAACCGTGCACGTCACTGGGACGTATACAAATAATGATGGACATGAAACGCAGGGCAATGTGACCTGGACCGATGGCGGCCTCGGTGTCAATGACGGCAGCATTGGAAGCACTGATCACGTCATCGGGGATGGGGATACCCTGACCATGAACTTTTCGCAGGCACTCGAATCGGTTCATGTCACCCTCACGGGGGTGAATGTGATCGTGGATCCTGATTCCGGCTCTATGTCAGTAGCATCCTACACCACGTATCTGGACGGTAACCAAGTCGATTCAGGAATAGTAAAATTGAATGCAGACGGATCGGTTACTCTTGATCTGCAATCCACCGGCAGCTTTGATTCTATATCTTTCAGCACGGCTACTAAAGGAACTGCATACGAAATCAACAGCCTCACTATCGACCAGACCGGCTACCATCCAGAATTGTCGTATACCGTGCTGGCAACCGATAGTGATGGCGATTCAGTGCGGACGGACGTATTTCATGTGACCTTCAATTCCGACAGCGCCAGCGGGATCGACCACGATCATTCCGGTGATGGTTCACATTACCGAAGCGGCGACCACGGTGTGTTCGACGGTGATCATGGTCCCGGTCACGGCGGTGGAGGCGAGGGTTTCGTCGATTCAGGTGGCAGTGATCACGGTCACCATGTCCTCGATCATCTGGTCGGCCCGGTGGGCCACCATTAATTGACCAAACTGGCCATCAGGTCTGAAACCTACCGGCCTGCACCAGGAAATATCCTGGTTCAGGCCGGTTTTCTTTTGTTGAGCAGCAGGGCCAGCCCCAATCGGCTTCGGGTGGAGGTCTTGGTGTACACGGCGCCGAGATGGGCCTTCACCGTCCTCTCGGTGATGCCCACCTGCTCGGCGATTTCCAGATTGGATAAACCTTCAGCCACCAGGCTGGCTATCTGGTATTCCCGGTTTGACAGATTGGTAAATTGTTGTTTTTGACTGTCCCCGCCAGCCTGCCCGCCCTCCGGCACCGCGGCGGGAGCGGACTCGGCGATCAGCCGCTGCATCAACTGCTGGTTGACCCAGACCGACCCTGATGCGACTGCCCGGGCCGCCTCCATCAGCCGTTCCGGGTTGATGTAACTGTTGGCATAGCCGACCACCCCCAGGCGGAGAAAGTCCAGGCCCTCGGTATCGTCCGGCCGGTCGGACAGGATGAAGAGCTTGCAGGCCGGCTGCCGTTGCCGGATATACATCACAATTTCCCGGTCAACCAGCACCCGATGGACAAACAGCAGATCAAAGGCAACCCGCTGGCCGACCAGGATGCGCAGCTCCTGCAAGGTGCTGGTTTGGTAGATGGTGAAGATCGGACGCAGCGCGGCTGCCCAGCGTTCCCGCAGGGTGATGTTGCCGCAGCAGAGAATCAGGTTCATGTCAACGTTCCCTTAGGGCCATGTATTTGGCGCGGAGTACCGGCTTGAGCAGGTAGGTGAGAATGCTTTTTTTGCCGGTGAGAATATCCACTGAAACCACCATGCCCGGAATGATCGGCAGGGGCTTGTCCTTGTTGCCCAGATGATTCTGCCTGGTGCGCAGGCGAACCTGATAGTAATCGTTGCCCTGTTTATCGGTGATCGAATCGGCGCCGATCGTCTCCAGGTTCGCTTCCAAGCCGCCGTAAATGGTGAAGTCGTAGGCGCTGAATTTGACCATGGCGTGCAGGTTGGGCCGCAGGAAGGCGATGTCTGCCGGTTTGATTCGCGCCTCGACCAGTAGGGTGTCTTCCAGCGGCACGATTTCGACCAGATCCATGCCCGGCTGGATGGTCCCGCCCACGGTGTTGACCTTGATCTGATTGATGGTGCCACGGACCGGGGAACGGACGGCGGTGCGCTGCAGGCGGTCCATCAGCGCCTCGGCGTTGGCGCTGATGGATTCGAGCTTGGAGTAGGCCTCGTTCAGTTCGGCCCGGGCCGAATTGCAAAAGGCCAATTGTTCGTTCTCTATGGCTTTTTTTGCCTCGGCGATCTTTGATTCCACCTTGGGAATCGCGATCCGGGTGGCTTCGATGTTGCCGCTCATTTCACTGAATTGGCGCTGAAGCCGCAGCACCTCGACCTCGGAGACCGCTCCCTGGGAAACCAATGGCTTGGTCATGGCCAATTCCCGTTGCAGCAGCCCGGCGGTCCGGCTCAATTCCTCCTGCTTGGAACGCAGTTCGGCCAGTTCCTGCTTGCGCTGGTTCCATTGTTCCTGCAGGATTTGCAGCTTGGCGGTCAGTTGTTCCTTACGCGAATCGTAAAGCTTTTGTTCGCGCGTCCCGATCTCCGGCTTTTCCTTGACCACCTCCTCGGGCAAGACCATCGCTCTGTCCTGGGTTTCGGCCTCCAGCCGGGCGATCTGGGTCTTCAGCGCCAGGAAATTGATCCGGCTTTCCTGGTAGGGCGCTGAAAACCTGGTTTTGTCGATTTCGAGGAGCAACTGATCCTTGTCAACGACGTCACCGACCTGAACCAGCAGTTTGGAGAGAATGCCGCCTTCCAGGTTCTGCACCACCTGAATCTGCTGGGACGGGATGACCTTGCCGTCCCCCCGGGTGACCTCGTCGATCTGGGAAAAAGCGGCCCAAAGGGTGAAAAGCAGAAAAAAGAGCAGCGACAGCCAGATGATCAGCCGCCCGCCCCGGGGGTTTTGCAGCAGCAGGGTCGACCGGATATCGGTGACCAGATCCAGATCAGGTTCCGACAGGCGGCGGAAAAAGCCGGAAGAGGCAGGAGGGTGCTGGTTTTCTGCTTGATGTTCACTCATGATTATGCCGTCTAAATGTGAATTTGTCCGCTTTTGATGGCGGTCAAAACCTGTTCGCGGGGGCCGTCGGCCACCACCATGCCATTGTTGATCAGAATGATCCGGTCGACCAGATCAAGCAGCGAGGCGCGATGGGTGATCAGGAGCAGAGTCTTGCCGGGCAGCAGTTGGGCGAGATTTTGCTTGAGCCGCGTTTCGCTGCGGTTGTCCATGGAACTGCTCGGCTCGTCGAAAACGAGGATGGGCGGATCGTGCAGCAGGGCCCGGGCAATGGCAACGCTTTGTCGTTGCCCGCCTGAAAGACCGCGGCCCTGCTCGCCGATTGCCAGCTCGAACCCCTTGGGGTGCCGGCTGACGAACTCATTTGCCCCTGAAAGTTGCGCGGCCTGGAGAATACGGTCATCCTCCACTTCCGGTGAACCAAGGATGATATTGTCTCGGATGGTGCCCCTGAACAGGGTGATATCCTGGGGAACATAGCCGATGAAACGGCGTAGTTCGGCCGGATCGATCTGGCGGATGTCGGTGTCGTCTATGGTCACGATGCCGGCGGTCGGTTGGTAGAGGCCTAAGAGCAATTTGCCCAGGGTGGTCTTGCCCGAGCCGATGGAACCGATAAACGCGACCCGCTCGCCGGGTTCGATGGTCAGGGAAATATTGTTCAGCGCCAACCCGGCCTGTTCGGGATATTGAAAGCTGACCTGCTCAAAGGCGATCTT
>WRKE01000285.1 GCA_009778235.1 Pseudomonadota bacterium | reverse complement strand
GGCGGAGCCGAAAGGGCCCGCCGGCCTTTTTTGTTTGTTGGTTAGGGGTTGTTTTCCGTCAGCGGCTTGGCCTCGTCGAGCAACATGATCGGGATATTGTCGCGGATGGCATAGAGGAGCTTGCAGGCGCGGCAGACAATAAAATCCTCGCCAACGGTCAGCTCCACCGGCCCTTTGCACTGGGGGCAGGCCAGGATCTCCAGCAGTTCTTTCTTGAGCATCGATCTCTCCGGGAATGTGAAAAATACAAAAAGAGAAAAGGGGCAGGCGCACCGGATGGATGCAAGAGCGGGCTCCGGGGTGCTATTGGGCGGGGTGCGCCCGACGCCTCGGAAGAGGTTGTAGCCTGTTCCGGTTTTTTTTTCACCCGCATTCACCGGGATTCGTCAAAACCGTGCCCTGGCCGGATTCAAAATCGGCACTCCCAGCAAGCAAAACGGACAATCTTCTTTCTGGCAGGAACAGGGGAAGATGCCTATAGTGGAGGTTCTCAAGTCCGGCCGCGAGCCGGCCGGATCAAGGACGTGACTGCTGGGATAATGGGCGCTGAATATGACTGAGACATTACGGAAAAATATGGTGCCGGTGGAGGCGTCGGTGGGGATGGTGCTACCCCATGACATCACCGAGATCAAGAAGGATCAATTCAAAGGCCGGGCATTTAAGAAGGGGCACATTATCCGGGCGGAGGATGTGGAGTATCTGCGCCGTTTGGGTAAGGAACACATCTACGCGCTTCAGCTGGGGCCGGACGAGATCCACGAGAACGAAGCGGCCCTGCTGATGGCCGAGGCCCTTGCCGGTACCGGGGTCGAATATGTTGAGGAGGTGGTCGAGGGCAAGATTAACCTGACGGCATCGATCGATGGGCTGTTGAAGATCGACCGCGAGCGCCTCTACCGTTTCAACCTGCCAGGGGAGGTGATGTGCGCCACCTTGCAGGATAACACCCCGGTCAGGCAAGGCGAGCAGGTGGCGGGCCTGCGCCTGATTCCCCTGGTGGCGGCCCGACGGGTGGTGAGCGAGGCGGTGTCCGTTGCCCGGTCCGGAGGGTCGGTGGTGCGGGTATTGCCGTTGACCAGGGTCCGGGCCGGTTTGGTGATCACCGGCAACGAGGTGTATCACGGGCGGATTGAGGACCGGTTCGAGGGGGTTTTGCGGGAGAAGCTGATCGGTTTGGGCTCGACCGTGGGGCCGGTGCGTTTTGTGCCGGATGACGTGGAGCAGATCGCGGCGGCAATTGCCTCCTGCCTGGCGGAAGGAGTGGAGCTGATCCTTACCTCCGGGGGGATGTCGGTGGATCCGGACGATGTCACCCGCTTGGGGATCGATCGGGCCGGGGCCGAATCCGTGGTCTACGGCACCCCGGTTCTGCCGGGGGCGATGTTTCTGGTGGGACGGATCGGCCCGGTGCCGGTGCTGGGAGTCCCGGCCTGCGGGATGTTCCACGCGATCACGGTGCTGGATCTGGTGCTGCCGCGCATCCTTACTGGCGAGCGGATCGGCCGCGGGGAATTGGCGGCGCTGGGGCACGGCGGTTTGTGCCGCCAGTGCGCGCGTTGCCACTATCCGGTCTGTTCCTTTGGCAAAAGCTGACTGTAAAAATACATTTCGCTATTACTCCGGTGGATAATTAGCTAAAGCACTGTCAGGTATTCATTGATTAATTGAAGTATAAGCGGATACTTGACTAAAGTAAGGCTGAAGGATGTTTAATCATTTAATCGTCGGAGTAATAGAAGAAATAATAATATTTTTATTGCGTATTGTATTAGATGTTTTCATTGTAATAACTGGAGAGATTGTTGTATTTATTTTCACTATAGGAAAACATAAGCCAAGGTTTGATTTATATACAAAGTCTAAACCTTGGAAATTTGTTTTGTTTTCTGAAATGAGCGGAATTGTTGGACTTGTATTTTGGATTGTTGTTTTGTTATTTTTTGTGAAAATATATTAATGCACAGATTTTTTGTGTCATGTATAAAAAATTATTATAAAAATATGAAAAAATGATTTACATATTTTTTCATTGTCTGTTTTTTATTGATCTATCATGATCATATGGATCATTGCAACGCATGACTATCAAATCAACAAAGCTTAAATAAATTTTATTTATTGATCAATTGGTTCGGCTGTGTTTCTGTTAATTCATTTGGTGACCGTACCCAGGAACAACGAGACTTCTCGGTCAAGGGAGGTTTTTATGGCCAGAGCAAAGACACAGATGCTCGGAGGATGCTGGGCAACGGCCAGGCTTTGCCTGGGGATAAAAATATATTTGTTGGTTGCCTCGCCAAGGGGCTCCAGAAAAATGACGGAAAAATGGGCCTCATGGCCTTAGCAATGGATTTTCCCTGAGAATTTCCGTAAAATAAAGATTGATGATAGGCATGACGTCTATTTGCTGGTGTTATGAGTCATTGGTTCGCTGCAAAAATAATTGGTCTGGCGATAGCTCAAGCGCGAAAAGGCCGCTGTTGATTTTGCTATGAATTTATGGCTCGGGACACGAGCGATGGGGTTTCGTTATTTCCGAGGCATGGCGATGGTGTGTCGAATTTTGGTGTTCATGGTCCTGTGGACTTTGGTCGCCTGGGGTGGCGGCCAGGGCGCGTGGGCCTTTCCCCGGCTCGATGCTTCTTTCGGTTTAAACGGCAGGGTGGCGGTTGAACTCGGCGGCAGGAGCAGCGGCCATGCGGTCCTGGTCCAGCCGGATGGCAAGATCCTGGTTGCCGGTTCCTCGTCGCAGAACAATGGACTTAACTTTTCCCTGCTGCGGTTTAATGCCGACGGCTCCCTTGATCCCGGCTTCAATGGCGACGGCACGGTGATCACCTCCCTGTCGCCAGGCGATGACGAGGCCCTGACCGTTGGCTTGCTCTCGGACGGCAGGATCATCGCCGCCGGCTATGCCCACAACGGTCGGGACCGGGATCTGGCCATGATCTGCTTCCATCCGGATGGCAGGCTGGACACTACCTTCGGTGACCAAGGGGTGGTGCTGACCTCGATCGGCAACTCCAACGAGGAGATCACCGCCATGACGATTGGCCCGTCGGACATGATTACGGTGGCTGGCTCGACCGAGGGGACCGCGGGCAGGGTTTTGGTGGTAGCCCGCTTTACCCCAAGGGGCACGCCGGACGAGGGGTTTGGGGAACAGGGCATCAGCCTGATCGCGGTGGGCGATGACGCCTCGGTCGAGGGCCTGCTCGAACGGCCGGACGGCACCTTGATCCTGTCCGGCTCCTATACGGAAAAGAAGAACGGTTCTGCCATGTTGGTGGGATTGCGCGCCGATGGAAGCGTTGACTCCTTGTTCGGTGAACAAGGGGTTGCTATCCCGGCGGGCAGCTTTGCGGCCAGCGAGGGCTACGCCATCGCGGAGGATAGCCGTGGCCGGCTCTATGTCGCCGGCTCGGTGGGCCCGGCCGGCCGGCGGGACGCCGCCCTGTTCCGCTTCACCTCCCGGGGCGAAATCGATTCCTCCTTTGGCGAGCGTGGGGTGATGGTCGTCTCGGTCAGCCGGGAAGACAATGTGCTCTACGGTGTCGTTGTCGGGGCCGAGGAGGTGGCGGCCAGCGGCTTCACCACCGACGCCGGCACCCGGCAGTCTCTGCTCGTCACCTATCCCACGGACAATGAAGCTGAAGCGTCCGTCCCTTGGGGACAGGTGGCGGAATCCGGGTCAGACTCCTTGTGGTCCGAGGCCGAGCCGGTCCGGGAGATGCTGTTGAACGGCGCCACCACGGTGCAGCTCCGGCGTTTGCAGATGTGGGGCAATGCCATCCGAATCCAGGACCTGCAAACCGAGCCGGTGGAGAGGTACAGATCCTTGATGTGGGACAATGCCATCCGAATCCAGGATCTGCAAACCGCGGACTCCCTGGCTGACATCCCGCCGCCTCCATTGGCGCCCGACCACGGCCAGCTCACCTCGCCTTTTCCGGCAGAAACCCGGCCCGCGAGCACCTCGGCCGCCTCGACCGGGGCCTCGGCCCAAAAGATGTTGCCGCAGATTCTGACTACCACCTTCAGCGAGGGGGAATCGGTCAGCTACGCCCTGGCCTCGGATAAGCAGGGTAACCGGGTGGTGGTCGGGACCGCCGAAGGCAGCGACGCCAGTTCGATGGTCGTAGCCCGCTTCATGGCTGAGGAGATGATCGATCGCGTTCTGGATCGACCGGGGCGCCGCAGCAGCCACATTGTCACCGCCGCCCCCGCCGCGATCACCAGGGATTCGGTCACCGTTGACACCGGGATTGCCGCTGCCTTTGGTCAGGACGTGGTCCGTAGGGGCGTGGTCTTCAGCATTCATCCCGGACCGCTGTATACGGGCAAGGGCCTGGTCATGGAGCAACCGCCGCGCTTAAGCCGGGGAGCGGGCGCACTGGCGGCCTTCTTCCTGCCGGAAGCCGTGGCCGCCGATTCGCCGCCCGCCTCCGGGCGGAACAATCAACAAAATACCTCTGCCGGTCGCCTGCTGGCAACCGGAGAGGTGGTTGCCAGCGGTACCGGCCCCGGCAGGTTCCGGGCGGTGGTCGACCATCTTTTGCCCGGAACCCTCTATTACCTCCGCGCCTACGCGCTCACGGCCCAGGGGGAGGTCTACTACGGCAACCAGCTAAACGTGCGGACCGCCGATGCCTGTTTCATCGCCACCGCCTCGTTCGGCACCTTTCTGCACCCTTCGGTCGACACGCTCAGGGATTTTCGCGACACCTTCCTGCTGGGCAATCCATGCGGCAGGTGGCTGGTCGAGCTGTACTACCGGGTGTCGCCGCCCTTGGCCGAGATGGTTGCCGCCAATGCCCCGCTTCGCTTCGTCGGCCGCATTCTCCTCCTGCCCTGGGTCGGCTTTTCCTGGCTGGCCCTGCACCTGGGGCTGGGAGTGACCTTGGCGGGCCTGGCATTGTTGGGCGGACTCGCGGCCCGCTGGCCGTGGTCACGCCGCGTGCAGTGACACACCGGTACCGGCGCTGGTCAGAGTGTTTTTCCATACGAGGGCAAAGAACATGATGCAATCGCAAGGCAACAACCAAAGGGTCGTACTTGGCGCTCAAGGTTTTACCCTGATCGAACTGATGGTGGTGATGGTGATCTTAGGCATCCTGGCCGGGCTCATTGTCCCCAGGATCATGGATCGGCCGGAGGAGGCACGACGGACCAAGGCCGCAATCCAGATCCAGTCGATCGAACAGGCGCTGAAGCTGTACAGGCTCGATAACGGGCAGTTCCCAACCACCGAACAGGGGCTGAGGGCCCTGATCGACCCGCCCACCACCGGTATTCTGGCCAAGAAGTGGCGGACCGGCGGCTACCTGGAAAAGAGATCGATCCCCAAGGATCCGTGGGACAACGATTTCGTCTATATCTGCCCCGGAGCGCATGGCGACTACGACCTCATCTCCTACGGCGCGGACGGCCAGGCCGGGGGCGAGGGCAAGGACGCGGACATCAACAATTGGGAGCTGGAATAGAGGCGGCCATGCCGGTGATCGGGGCAGCCATGCCTGGTCGCGCCAACAACCGCGGGGGCTTCACCCTGGTCGAGTTGCTGGTGGTGATGGTGCTGATAGCGGTGATCGCCTCGTTTGCCGTGCCCCGGTTCGGCAGCTTCATCTATGCTGACCAGTTGAAGATGACGGTCCGCAAGCTGGTGGGGTTGATCCATCGTTCGGCCCAGATGGCCCGGCAAGACCAGATACCCTACCTGCTGACCTATAAGCCCGGTGAGCGGATTTTCGTGGCCAAGGCTGAAGAACAGGGCCAAGGCTGAAGAACAGGCTCGAACCGGGAAAAAGGAGGCCATGGTCAGCCGGGAAGAGCGGCTGACCATGGCCGACACGGTGATGGTTCAAGATGTGTGGTCCTGGTTTGGCGGCCCGCAGGCCGGCGATGCCATCTCCATCCGTTTTAATAAAAACGGGTATGTCGAACCGACGATTATCCATCTCCGTCAGGAAGATGGCCGGGAGATGTCCGTGATCCTGACCCCGTTTCTCGGCAAAGTAAAAGTTGAGGAGGGGTATGCTCCCCCGGAGACGAAAGCCCTGTTCCAATGAGCCCTGCAGGGTGCCTGGACGTTTCTCGCCGGGCTTCACCCTCCTGGAGGTGATGATCGCCGTGGCCCTGATCGCCATCGCCCTGGTGACCCTGATCGGCGCCCAGGCGCGGAGCGTGGCCATCGCCACCGGCTCGCAGTTCGATGCCACGGCCTCCATGCTGGCGCAATGGAAGCTGACTGAGCTGAGTCTCCAGGATTTCGAGCAACTCACCGGCAGCAGCGGCGATTTTGGCGAGGCCTATCCCCATTTCTTCTGGAAGTCGGAGGTGGCCGAGGTCAGCGAAAGTGACTCCGGTATCAAGGGCAGCGGCGATCTGCTGAAAACCATTGATGTGACCATTCTGGTGGAAGGTGATTCGGCCCAGTCCTACACCGCCCGTACCATTGTCTTTATGCGGCAACAGGGGAGCAAGGCCGGGCCAGAGGCGGCCGCCGGCCGGAAAACCGGGACGGATGAAAGCCGGGAAGCCGGGACCAATACGGGGCGATGACCATGCGGGCTAAGGGCTTCACCCTGTTGGAACTGTTGCTGGCGATCACCGTGCTGGGGGTGATCATGGCCATGCTCGGGCTGTCGCTGACCAGCACCATGCGGGTGGTCGAGGCCACCGAGCAGGAGGAGGATGTCTATTTCCAGGCCCAGACCGCCATGCGTCGGATCACTGAGGATCTGGCCTCGGCCATCTCTTCTCCCCAAGCCCTTTTTATTGGTCAGAATAGTTCAGTTCGCGACCGGCGGGCCGACAGTCTCGATTTCGCCTCCCAGGCCCGGTTGATCCTCAATCCGGACAAGCAAAAAGAAGGAATCGTGCGGATCCGCTATCAATTGATGGCTGACCGGGAAGACGAACGGATCTGGAAGCTGTTGCGATCGGAAACCCTTCTCTTGCCCAACACCACGCCGGCCGGGGAGGAGACCAGCGACGAGGACGCGGAGCCGGCGTTTCTCCTGGCTGATAGCTTGCGTGCAGTGGAATTCCGCTACTATGACCGGGACGGTCAGGAGTTTGATAGCTGGCGGGAGGTGGAGGAAAGCGACGGCCAGGCAACGGCCGGCAAGGGCGAAGGTCAGGCAACGACCGACAAGGATAAAGGCCAGGAGAAAACGGCGAAAAATCAGGATATGGCCAAAGCCGGCAAGCTGCCCGCCGCGGTGCAGTGTACCTTGGAATTCTGGACCGACCTGGACAAGGAGAGCTTCCTGACCTTTACTACCCGGGTGCTGATCCTGGTGGAGCCTGACCATGAACCGTGAGCAGCGCTTCGGCAAGCAGTCGGGCATTGCCCTGGTGCTGACCCTGCTGGCCATCAGTTTCCTGGTGGCCGTGACCCTGCAGTTGATGATCACGGTTGACCGCCAGATCACGGTTTCGGTCGCGCAGCGCGAACAGGTCCGCCTCGACGGTATGGTCCTGGCGGGTTTGAACCTGGCGCGGGCGGCGCTGGCGGTGGACC
This sequence comes from Pseudomonadota bacterium, assembly GCA_009778235.1. Classification (GTDB taxonomy): domain Bacteria; phylum Desulfobacterota; class Desulfobulbia; order Desulfobulbales; family Desulfobulbaceae; genus Desulfobulbus. The sequence goes on along the minus strand of WRKE01000285.1, from coordinate 4,728 downwards.
GGCGGGACAACGCCTTTGAGTCGCCCCAGGACGCTTGGGCCACCCTTGAGCCGAAACAGTTTGCGCATTTGAGCGAAGATGTGGAGCTTGAGGTTACGGTGAGCGACTTGAGTGGCCGCCTGCAGGTCAATGCCTTGAAAAGCGGCGTCAAGGAGGAGTACCGCCAGATCTGGCTGCGTTTTCTCACCTCCGGCCGCTTTGCCATCGCCGGCGCCAAGGAGGCCGAAGACCTGCTTGATGCCATTGCCGACTGGATCGACGAGGATGACCAAGAACGGCATGGCGGGGCGGAAACCCCCTATTATCAGACCTTGCAGCCTCCGTATGTCTGCCGGAACGGTCCTCTGGTCACCGTGGAGGAGTTGTTGCTGGTCAAGGGCATGACCAGGGCGCTTTTGTTCGGCGATGCCGAACACGAGGGGATCGCCAACTACATCACCGTCCAGGGTGACAACGGTATGGTGAATTTGAACACCGCCCCCCTGCCGGTCCTTCAGGCCTTGTCCCCTGATATGACAGAAAAATGGGCGCAAGAATTAATTGATTACCGCCAGGATCGGCTGCATAATGAATTATTGGCTCAATCCGGATGGTACCGGGGAGTAAGTGGTTTCCCCATCTCGATCGAGTTCAGCAACGAGATGCTGGTGGTGGCGGGCCTTTATTTCGAGGTGCGGGTGAGAGCCACCCTCAACCAGTTCAGCCGGACAGGGACCGGCATCCTCCGGCGCGACGACAACGGGCGGCAAACCCTTTTGTCCTGGAAGCAGGAATGACGAAAACCCGGCGGTACAGCCAGCCGGCGCAAGGATAACAGGCATGCGATCGTTGGGCATCGACATAGGCGACGGCCACATCACCGGGGTGGTGCTTGAGCAGCGGCGCCGACAGCTGACCATGGGCGGCTACCGGCGTTTGCCCATGTCCTGCCACGCTGATCCCGCCGAGGCGATCGGCCAGTTGTGCCAGGAACTCGGCTGGAAGGAAGGGGTTTGCGTGTGCGGCCTGCCGCTCGCGCTCCTCAGCGTGCGGAACCTGAGTCTGCCCTTTAAGGATGCCAAAAAGATAGCGCAAGTTCTCCCCTTTGAGTTGGAGGAGCAGCTGCTGGCCCCGGTCGAGGCCATGGTTACTGATTTTTCCTTGGCCGGTAAAGGCGAGGCAGAGATGGCCCTCATCTCCTTCTCGCTGGAAAAGAGCTGGCTGGAAGGCTTGCTTACCGGCCTTGGGGATGTGGTCGATCCGGACATGGTCACGCCGGCGATGGCCTCCTTGGCCCTGCATCTGGCCCGTCAGGACAAGGGTTGGTCGAATTTTCTTCTGGTGCATGTCGATCTCCATGCCTGCTCGCTGGCGTTGGTGGTGGATGGCCGGCCGGCATTGTTCAGACGGCTTGCCTGCCCCGAGGAGATGATCCTCCGGCCGCCGTTTAGCTGCGAGCAGGGCCAGGTCAAGACTGTCGATCCAGAGGCGGCCATAGAGTGCATCAGTCAGCTCTGCCGGTCGATCGAGCGGAGCCTGGACTATTTCCGGATGGAGTGCGGGGAGGTAAGCAGAGGCGGCGGGGTGAGCGATGGCCAACCTTCGCTGATCGTGCTCACCGGCCCCCTGGCCCAGTCCACCTTGGTCTCCGAGGTTTTTGGCGCGGATTTTGGCTTGCCGGTCGAAGAGATCGATTTTTTGGCAGCCAATGGGATTGCCTGTGCCGAGGAAATACAACGACAATGGCAAGGGCCGTCTTGCGACCGGGCACTGGCTCTGGCGTTGCAAGGGTTCAAGCAGATTGGGGTCAATTTTCGTAAAGATGAGTTTGCCCACAAAAAAGTGCGTTTTGCGTCCAGAAAAAGGCTGCTGGCTGCGGTGGCGGCCGGAGTGGCGCTGATTCTGGGGTGGGTCGCTTACTTGGGCTACGATTATCATAGCCTGCAACAGCAGGATGCGGCCCAGTTCTCGACCATGGTCGCGCTGTACAAGCAGACCTTTCCGGGAGTGACCAAGGTGCATGATCCGCTGGCTGAAATGCAGGCCCGGATGAGGTCACTCCAGGGGCCTGCTTCGCCCGCTCTGGCCGTATACAGCGAGAAACGGGTGCTGAACCTGCTGACCGATATCTCTGACCGGATTCCCGAGGCCGTTTCCCTGCGGGTCAGTCGTTTGGATATCGACCGCGACTCGGTCAGCCTGAAAGGGACGACCGATACCTTCAACGGGGTACAGATGATTAAAAGTGCGCTGGCCGCCTCGCCGAAATTCAAGGCGGTGCAGATCGTTTCCGCCACCGCGGACAAGGATAAAAGGCAAGGGACTGTCCGGTTCGAGGTTCAATTGCAGCTCAAGGGCCTATGAAGCAACTCAAACTGAGTCAACGCGAGAAAATGGCGGTGGGGATCGGCGGCGGCGCACTGATGCTGTTCGTCCTGGTGCAATTCATCGTTTTCCCGCTGCTCGACGGCCGGGCCAAACTGAGCAGGCGGCTGGCTGCGAAGGGAAAAGCCGTGGCCGAGATGCGGCTTTTACAGGGGCAGTATCAAAAAATCGGGCAGCAGGCAGAGGCACTGACCACCCTGCTCGCCCAGCGGAGTCCAGAGTTCAGTCTGTTCTCCTTTTTGGAGGAGAAGTCCGCCGCCAGTGAGGTCAAAGATCTCATCGCCTACATGAAGCCGTCCGAATCGACCGAGCGCGACCAGTTCAAGCAGAGCCAGGTCGAGATGCGGCTCCAGGGTGTGGATCTGGCCAAACTGGTCGCCTTCCTCGGTCAGGTCGAGGCGCCGGATCAGTTGGTCGGCATCGACAAGATCACCATCCAGGACCGCAGCAGGAATGAAGGAACGCTTGATGTCACCCTGACGATGGTGAGCATCGACCAGGACGGCGGTGTGGCCTCTCCTTAGGCGGGCAAAAGGTGTGCGGGCATGGGTAAGTCCGTCTTGAGACGGTTGACATTGGTGCTCGGGTATGCGCTCTATGGCACGGGCATACTGGTGCTGGCGCTGTGGCTGCTGTTTCCCGCGGCAACGGTGCGCCGTACCCTAGAGGAGCAGTTGGGCCGGGCCTGGCCGGATCTGCATTGGCAGGTGGAAGGCACGGGCCTGGAGCTGCGGCTTAGGCTGATGGTTCGGGCCATCAAGGGATATCAAGGCCAAGCTGCCGAGACTCCTTTGGTTACGCTGGAACGGTTGACCATCCAGCCGGATCTGCTGGCCTCGGTGCTGTCTCGTACGGTGCAGGCCAACTATCAGCTTTCGATCGGCAAGGGAAACATCACCGGGGTGGTGCGCTGGCCGAGCGGGAGCGACGCTGTCCGGATCGAAGGGGTGATCCGGCAAGTCAGCCTGGGTGCTGTTCCCTGGATAGGAAGTCGGCTGGGGCGCGGTTTGCAGGGAACAATGTCCGGTACCTTTACTATGGGGCTTTCGCCGGCATCGTTCCTGAAGCCCACCTTGGAGGAGGCCCGGCTCGAGGTGACCAACGGCCGGGTGGGACTCCAACGTCGCATTCTCGGCCACCGGGAGCTGCCGTTCACCAAGGCCAAAGTCATGGTGCGCGGCCAGGACGAGATGTTCGAGCTGGTGCAGGGCGAAATCGCCTCACCCCTGTTTGACGGTCGTTTTTCAGGAAAAGTGAGCCTGCGCCATGACCCGGGGCAAGAGCAAATCGAGGTGCAAGGAGTGATCGATCCCAAGGACAGTTTCTTTAAGAAATTGGACAATACTGTGAATTTGCATGCATTTCGCCTGCAGCTCAAGGACAAACCCTTGGAGTTCAGCATCAGGGGTGACCTGGCCAGTCCGGGCATCCATTACGGAGAATACGCCATGCTGGTCCAGACCCTGGAACAGGAGCTGAGATAACGCTGTGAGATCCATCGTGCTCCGCTTGGTGGTCATCGCTCTTCTCGTGGGTGCCGGGGTGCATTTCTGGTACTCCAGGGTGGAGGAGCGGTTGCTCAAACAGCCTGCTAACCCCGCGGCACAGTTGGAGGAGGCCGCGTTGCCGGACCAGGCCGCCCAGCCGGGAGAAGAGGCGGCGGCCCCGGCTGCCGCAGACTATGGCGTTATCGTGACCCGGAACATCTTTCAGGCCAGGCAGGAATCGGCCGAACATGGAGGCTTTCTCCACAGTGACGAGGACGGGCTGGAACAAACCAGACTGCGCCTGGTGCTGCTCGGCACAGTGACCGGCGACTCGGATGACGCCCGGGCGATCATCCGCGACGAACAAACCAAATTAGAAGATCTCTATCGCCTCGGCAGCGAGATCCAAGGGGCGCGCATCAACCGGATCAGCAGGGGCAAGGTGGTTTTGTCGGTCAATGGCCGCGATGAGGTCCTGACCATCAAGGATCCCGACAGTGACGACCAGGGCGGCGGGACGGCCGCGCCGCAGGCCAGCTTCCGGAGAATGGAAATGGCTCCTCGGGAGGTGGCGCCCGATGGAGAGATCGAGAACAAGGTACCTGAAGCGCAGCCCCGGCGGCGCATCAGTTTTCGCAATGCGCCGGTTGCCGAGCAGCCGGTGCAACCGGCGTCGGGAGAGAGCCTACCCCCATCGCCGGGCGGCGAGCCCCCGCCTCCGGGCCAGGGTGGGGAAAGGCCGGAGGAAGCGGCTGCTCCGGGGCAATAGGATGCGGCTGTCGGCTTGGACCCGGTTCGAGCGGAACATTGGAATCTGCATGGGGGCTGGAAACAGCCGCCCATCTGTCATGTGAACGATTATGAGAACATCCTCCTG
>WRKE01000284.1 GCA_009778235.1 Pseudomonadota bacterium | reverse complement strand
GGAGCGTCCTTGATCTGCTTGAGCTTATTGATCCCGGGGATCATGCCCATGATCTGCTCCAGGCTGCCCATTTTTTTGATCTGCTGGATCTGATCGAGGAAATCTTCCAGGGTGAAGGCGTTTTTCTGAATCTTGCGGGCCAGGAGGTCGGCGTTTTTCTGGTCAACGACCGCTTCCGCCTTCTCGATCAGCGACAAAACGTCGCCCATGCCCAGAATGCGGGAGGCGGCCCGGTCGGGATGGAAGACCTCCAAGGCCTCGACCGATTCGCCGACCCCGACGAACTTGATCGGCTTGCCGGTCACCTTCTTGACCGACAAGGCCGCGCCACCGCGGGCGTCGCCTTCCATCTTGGTCAGGATGACGCCGGTGATCTCGAGTTCACTGTTGAACTTGTCGGCTACGGTGACCGCATCCTGGCCGGTCATGGCATCGGCGACAAACAGCACCTCGGTCAGCGGCACTGCCCGGCTGATTTCGCGCAGCTCGGCCATGAGGGCATCATCGACATGCAGCCGGCCGGCGGTATCGATGATCACCGTGTCATAGGGGCCGGCGCTTGCCTCGACAAATGCCTGGCGAGCGATGTCCACGGGTTTTTGCTCAGTGGTCGAAGCGAAGACCGGCACCTCAACCTGCCCACCCAGGACATGCAACTGCTCAATGGCGGCGGGCCGGTAGACGTCGGCCGGCACCAGCAAGGGTGAACGACCCTTTTCCTTGAGCTGGCGAGCCAGCTTGGCAGCGGTGGTGGTCTTACCCGACCCCTGGAGACCGGCAAGCATGATGGTCACCGGCTGCCGGCCGTCAAGCTTGAGCGGCTGGGCCTGGTTGCCGAGCAATTCGACCAGGTGGTCGTGCACCACCCTGACCACCTGCTGGCCGGGCGAAAGACTGGCCAGCACTTCCTTGCCGATGGCCTTGGCGGTGACCGAGGCGATGAACTCCTTGACCACGCCAAAATTGACATCCGCCTCGAGCAGCGCGGTGCGCACCTCGCCCATGGCCTCCTGAATATTCTCTTCAGTCAGCCGGCCATGGCCGCGCAGCTTCTTAAACGCACTCTCAAGACGATCGGTTAAATTCTCAAACATGATACATAACGTGGCAAGGTCATGAGGGATTCATCGCACAATAGCCGCTATGGATGCCGCTTGCGGTTTTCTGCACGGAAAATTGGGATACATACCCGACATGACTTTGCTTGTCAAGCAAGAAGAAAACCATGTTGGGCCGGGAGGTTATCATCCGGCCACGATCTCGGCCACCTTGGCCAGGCCCTCCGGGGTGTCGGCCTGGAGGCAGATGATGTCGGACTGTTTCGGCAGGATCTTCTTGACCATCCCGGTGAGGACGTTCTTGGGCCCCAATTCGACCATCACCTCGACCCCTTCTGCGATCATGCGCTCGACAATCGGCAGCCAGTGGACCCGGGTAGCGATCTGCCGGGCCATGATCCCTTTCAATTGGCCGGGGTCCCGCTCCGAACCGCCGGTGACGTTGCACAACACCGGCACCTGGGGGGGGCGGAAGGTGATATTGGCCATGAACGCGGCGAAATCGTCCACCGCGCCGGCCACCAATGGGCTATGGTTGGCAACGCTGACATTGAGCGGGAAAATCCTGCCTCCCTGGGCGGCACAAACGGCGGTAACGGCATCGAGCCCGGCCGCGTCCCCGGAGAGAACAATTTGGGAAGCCGTATTATGGTTGGCCACCACCGCCACGCCCGGACCAATAAAATCGGCCAGAATCGCCTCGATCTGGTCGATATCCAGCCCCAGCACCGCCCGCATGCCGCCGGGATGCGCCGCGCCCTCGCGCTCCATCAACTGGCCGCGCTTGGTGACCAGCGCCAGAGTATCCTCCAGGGTTAGCACCCCGGCCCCGTGGAGGGCGGAATATTCACCTAAGCTGTGGCCGGCTAAAAAAGAGGGGGTGAAACCGGGCAAGACCTTGAGCAACTGCTGCCAGCAGATCAGATTGACCACGGTCAGGGCCGGCTGAAGGTAGAGCACCCGGGTCAGATCCGCCAGCGGCCCCTGAAAACACAGGGTATGGATCGGGAAGCCGGAGATCTGCTCGGCCAGATCCATCAGGGCAGCGGCTTCCGCATCCTGTTCGACCAAGGCCTGGCCCATGCCCACATATTGGGACCCCTGTCCCGGGAAGAAAATGGCGGTTTTTTTCATGCGCATGCAAACAGTCGCTATTGACCCGCCCGCCGACTCATTGCCGGTCGAGCAGGAGATTGTACACAATGAACAGGGTGACCCCGACGGTGATCGCGGAATCGGCGACATTAAAGGCGGGCCAGTGCGACTGTCCCAGATAAAAATCCAGGAAATCGACCACGAATCCCCAGCGAATCCGGTCGATCAGATTGCCGATGGCGCCGCCGGCGATCAGGGCCAAGGCCACCGAGTACGCCTGGCTGCGCTGGCTGAAGCTGCGCTGGGCTATCCAGATACACACCAAGGCGATGCCGGCGGCACCAATGAAGAAAACCTGCCGCCAAAGCGCCGGCTGTCCGGCCAGCATGCCGAAGGCAGCGCCGTTGTTGGTCAAATGGGTCAGGTTGAACAGGCCGGGGATGACCTCCAGGCTCTCGTGCAGGGAAAAATGCGCGATGATCCAGGCCTTGCTCGCCCAGTCGATGCAGACCACCGCCAGGATGATGAAAAAAAAGACCAACGTCGCCATTCCTTCAGGCCGCCAGTTGGCGGACCACGGTTCCGCAGCGGCCACAGAGGCTGGGGTGAGCCGCATCCTCGCCGACCGTGGGCGAAATGGTCCAGCAACGCTCGCACTTGGCGCCCGGGGCCGGAACAACCGCAAGCTCGATGCCTTCCATTCCTTCCACCCCGGCAAAGGCCAGGCCACTGTCTTGGCCGTCAGCCAGCCGCAGGCTGGAAACGATGCACAGCTCCTGCAACTGTGCCGTGCAGCCAGCGGTCACAAGAAACTCCGCCCACTCGCCATTGGCCCGCAGAACCACCTCGGCATCGAGCGCCAAGCCGATCACCTTGTCCTGACGCGCCCTCTCCAGCACCTTGGTGATGGCGCCGCGCAGGCCCAGCAGCCGACTCCAGCGCTCGTCAAAGGCCGCATCCTGTCCACTGTCGCCGCCCTCGGCAAAATCGGCAAAAAAGATGCTTTGCTCAAGCGGGGCCTTCTCTTCCAGTTGGTACAGATGCTCCCAGGCCTCGGCGGCGGTGAAGCAGAGAATCGGCGCCATCAGCCGCAACAGGCCGTCGAGGATCCGGTGGAGCGCGGTCTGGGCGGCACGCCGATCCGGGCCACCCGGCAGCGAGCAGTAGAGCCGGTCCTTGAGCACATCCAGATAGAGGCTGGAGATGGTGGTGCCGCAGAAATTATGCAGCCCGTGGTAGACGGCGTGAAACTCGTAGCGCTCGTAGGCGCGGATGATACGCTCGTTGAGTTCGGCAAACCTGGCCAGGGCCCAGCGGTCGATCTCGTGCAGTTCTTCAGGCGCGACGCTGTCCTTGGCCGGATCGAAATCATAGAGGTTGCTCAAGAGAAAACGCAAGGTGTTGCGCATCTTGCGGTAGGCGTCGGAGACATGCTTGAGGATTTCATCCGAAACCTTGACGTCATCCTGGTAGTTTTCGCTGGCCACCCACAACCGCAGCACCTCGGCCCCGTACTGGTCGATCACCTCCTGGGGCGCCACCACGTTGCCCACCGATTTGGACATCTTCTTGCCCTGGCCATCGACCACGTAGCCATGGGTGAGCACGCCCATGTAGGGGGCACGGCCCCTGGTGCCCACCGCAGTGAGCAGAGCGGACTGGAACCAGCCCCGGTGTTGGTCGCTGCCTTCCAGATACAGGTCCGCCGGGGCCCGCAGCTCTGGCCGCTCTTCGACCACCGCCGCGTGACTCACCCCGGAATCGAACCAGACATCGAGGATATCCGACTCCTTGGCAAATTCATGGCCGCCGCAGCCGCAGGCCACGCCCTCGGGGATAAAATCAGCGGCATCGTGTTTGAACCAGGCGTCAGCACCCTCCTTCATAAACAACTCGTCGATCCGATCGCAGACCGCCTGGTGCTTGAGGATCTCGCCGCACATGGCGCAGGTCAACACCGTGATTGGTACGCCCCAGGTGCGTTGCCGCGACAGACACCAGTCCGGCCGGGCCTCGACCATGCCAAAGATCCGCTGCTGCCCCCAGGCTGGCGTCCATTTGACCTGGTTGATCGCGGCCAGGGCCTTGGCGCGCAGATCAAGGTTGTCCATGGAGATGAACCACTGGGCCGTGGCCCGGTACATCACCGGTTTCTTGCAGCGCCAGCAATGAGGATAGCTGTGGCGGAGCGAGGCCTCCTTGATCAAAAAACCTTCGGCGGCCAGGTCGGTGATGATCTGCCGGTTGACCTGGGGAATTTCTTGATTTTGATAGCGCCCGGCTTCGGCGGTGTAGCAGCCGGCGTCATCCACCGGCGAAAGGATATCCAGACCGTAGCGCAGGCCGGTGAGGTAGTCGTCGGCACCGTGGCCGGGCGCGGTGTGGACGCAGCCGGTACCCGAATCAGCGGTGACGTAGTCGGCCAGCACCATCAGGGAGTCACGCTCCATGAGAGGGTGGCGGCACCGCTTTCCTTCCAGGCTGGCGGCGGAAAAGGTGGCAAGCAGCGTATACTGTTCAACGCCGAACAGTTCCATGCAGGAGGCCACCAATTCCTTGGCCAGGATCCAGGCCTCGTTGCCGACCGCCACCGCCGCGTATTCAAAATCAGGATGGAAGGCGATGGCCAGGTTGGCCGGCAAGGTCCAGGGGGTGGTGGTCCAGATCAGCACCGCGGCCTTGCGGCCAGCCAGCTCCGGCACCAATGGGCCGAGGTCGTCGGCCACCGGAAACTTGACATAGACCGAAGGCGAGGTGTGATCGGCATAGTCGACCTCTGCCTCGGCCAGGGCCGTGCCGCAAGTCGCGCACCAGTAGACCGGTTTCTTGGAGCGGACCACTGCGCCGGAGAGGAGAAATCTGTTGAACTCACGGGCGATGGCCGCCTCGTAGGGGTGGTTCATGGTCAGGTAGGGATGATCCCAGTCGCCTATAACGCCCAGGCGCTTGAACTGCTCCTTCTGCTTCTTGATCCATTTTTCGGCGTAACTGCGGCAGGCCGAGCGTTTACCCAAGGTGGAGATGGTTTGTTTTTTCCCCCCCAGTTCCAGATCGACATTGTGCTCAATCGGCAGGCCGTGGCAATCCCAGCCTGGAATGTAGGGCGCGTTGAAGCCGGCCATCCGCTTGGACCTTAAGATGATATCCTTGAGCACCTTGTTAAAGGCCGTGCCCAAATGGATGTTGCCGTTGGCATAGGGCGGGCCATCATGGAGCACGAACAGGGGGCGGCCGGCGGAGGTTGCTTGTATTTTTCCGTACAGATTATCCTGGTCCCAACGCTTGAGCACCATGGGCTCGCGTTGGGTCAGATTGGCCTTCATCTTGAATTTAGTCTGCGGCAGGTTCAGTGTTTCCCTGTAGTCCATTATTGTTCCTGATTGAGCAAAATAAATAAAAAAAGCATCGTGATGAAACTGATTGCAAAGTGGGGGATTTTACCAATCCCGCATGAGAGTGCAAGGGAGAAAGCTCCATGGATTGAGCGAGAGGAGAAATGTTTTGAAAGATTTCTCTTCATGGTGCTCGTCGAAATGCCAGAAAATGGCCTGGTCAATGTCCGGCGAGCAAGACACTCGAGTATGCGGAATCAGGATGAGAACAGAGGGGCGCGGCAAAAGAAAAAAGAGGCCGATATCCTTGCTTGTCTTTTTTCGCCGCCGGTGTAATGTTAAAGGTTTGCGAGATCGCCTTTTGCAAGCCCTTGTCAATCGATTTTCAACCACATGGAGTTGCATCGTGATTGCCGAGCCCACCCCTTCTCTCTGTACGATCTGCAATCTTCAGAAAGCTCAAGCCGGCGCACCCTTGGGACTTTGCCCTTCCTGTGCCGCCCTCGCCCGAACCGTGCAGGAACAACCAGAGGTGGTAAAACGGCTCTGGCTGCGTCTTCAGGACGAGCCCATCCTCCCCAATCCAGTCCCTACGACGCTTGAGGGCGAAGCCGAACTGCCGGATGTGCTCGATGGCAAGCGTTACCGGACCATCGATCGCGATCGCAACAAGTGGTATCTTTCGGTGAGCGAAGTCAATGGCAAACCGGTCGAGATTTTCGCCTCAACCGCCTTTGACCGCGACCACGAACTGCAGGCCCGGATCGCCAACCTGACCACCATCACCCGGCTAATCTCGCTTTTGCTCCGGCACATCTTTCTCAGAGAAGCGCTCACCTTCGACAAGTGCCTCAGGCAGATCCAGCGCAGTTCCCGTCAAAAAAACGACCTGCCCGACATGCTGTATGGCGTACTGAGCCGTTACCATACCCAAAAAACTCTCTAACGGCTGCCCGGAAAACCGGGCCCTGACGCCAAGCGCCTTTCTCTTTTATTCCGCCTCCGGGATGGGTAGAGCGGAGCGAGGCTTTTCACCCTCGGAGCACAGAGACGAAAAACCCATCGCGCCAAGCTTATAACTTGTCCATGAATTTTCCGGTATCGATGATAAAGCGCTCGTGCCGGCCGCGGCCGATCTCGCCCTTCACGTCACAGACTGTGAATTCGAACACCAACCGGCGGCGGTCCACTTCGACTAAGGTTGACTCGCAGGTGACCTTTATGCCAATCGGCGTCGCCTTGGTGTGGGCGATGTCCACCTTGACCCCCACCGTGCCAAACCCTTCGGGCAGATAGGGAAGCACCGAGGCCAGGCAAGTCTTTTCCATCAAGGCGACCATGGCTGGAGTCGCATACACCTCAACCAAACCGCTGCCGTAGCGGGCGGCGGTCGTCTCCGGAGTAACCATCACCTCTTGCCTGCCTTTGACCCCAGTGGGAATCTCTATTTCCATGCCTGTTCTCCTTGCCGCTGCCCGGCCCTGCGCCCCGATGGCCAATATCCAATAAAAAAAAATGAAAATATTCGATAAATTAGGCTTATAACAGCAAAGACACGGTCCGTCAAGTGAGAAACTCAAGTAACAACCATAGGACCTGGCTGTTCTTCAGAACAGAACCACAGGTCAAGGGTTTATTGTCATATTGATCGTTGCCAACGCATAAGAACGAAACAGGCCGCAAGCCTGGTCGTCCCTGCTGCTCGTCAGGGTCACAGGGACGGCATGTCAAGGACCCCTTAAGCAACCAAGTCCAATTGCTGCATGGTGCCGGTGCCGCCGTCTTCGAACAGGAAAAGGCCGGTGGCGCGGACCTGCCCCTGCATCGCGTTTGTATCATCCTTGATGCTGAAGGCGGTATCGACTCGCCCAAGATAGATGGCGCCGATCCCCAGATCGCTCAAGCTCAGCAATCTGTCCTCGCCTGAGGCGGTTTTTATCCAGACCCGCAACTGGGAAAAGATAGGGTCATTCTCATCGATCCAGCCGTTGCGGTCGCTGTCGTAGGCGGCCAAGTCGGCAAAACCGTCGCCGCTTTTGGCGCCGAACAGCTCGCTGCCGTCATTGATCACGCCGTCATTGTTGCGATCCAGGGCCAGAAAGCCTGAGCCGGGGCCGACAAAGGCGATCTGCTCGAAAGTCCCATCGGCATCGATGTCGAAACGAAAGGTCTTCTGGGTCAACTGGGCTCCAGTGCCGCCAAAATTGATTACCAGCGGGTCCTTGAACGCCACCTGACCGACCTCCAGGACCTCGTCCAGCCTCGCGGTGAAGCTCCGGCTCATATTCAATTGGATATCGATCTCGACCTGCTGACCGTCGGCGGTGAGCACCACACCTTTGGCCATGAAGCTGGTGTTCTCTGATTCGTGGTAGACTTCATGGCGTTCGTAGCGCAACCCCCAGCCCTCGGGAAGCTGCCCTCTTCCTTGGGCCAAGGCCTGATTCTGGCCAACCTGCTGCGTGGTCGGCACATTGGTCGTCTCACACTTCCGACCAGTGAGTTTTTCAAACAGGGCCTGGAGGATGCGCAGGTTCAGGTCGACCATGGCCTCATCCGGCAACCTGGGGCCATCGGTCGCATTGATCACGGTGCGTTGCTGCCTGGCCGCTTCGGACAGCGACACCTTGGCCGCCTCCTGAACGAACTTGTCGGCCTGCTGTTTAAGGGTATGGTTGGCGCTGTTTTGGGATTCGGTGCGGACGGACTCCTGGCCGGGCCGCCACACGGTGAGCGACTCCTGGTGTTCGGAATATTCGGTCGCGGTTCGTGAACTGGCGAGCAGGATGGAGGATTCTGCGATTTTCATGATACCTTCCCTGGTTTCATTGACGGTGACAACCAAAAGGCGCTCATACTCATCCATGGGTAGACGCCTCTGTCTTATCGTCCTTTCGGTCAGTCGAAGCGAAACCTTTAGCTGGAAGTACAGGTATCTTGTGCAAAAAAAGATTGTATGCTAAAGTAGTCGGGTTTGAATAACGACAGAGGTCGGCGGGTCAACTGCAGGAAAACGGATGATCGCTGGCGATTGGCTCCTGTAGCTAAAGCCTCGCAACACATTCCCCCGACCGCCAACTGAAGATCTCACAGATCATCCATCATCGATCCGCCAGTACACTTTGCTCCATGGCCGCACATAGCTTACCTTCTGAGCAGGATGACGCCTCGGCAACCGAAGCAGCCACCCTCAGCTCCCTCTACTCCTTTTTAGCGCTCACCATGCGCTATCCCGAGCAAAGCTTTTGCAACGGGCAATTCTTCGATGCCCTTGAGTCGCTACTCGCCTCCCTCGATTGGCCGGCCGAGCTTACAGAAATACGGGGCTGGAGAGAAGAGACTGTTGATCCCCTCGATGATCTGCGCACCGCCTACACTTCTCTCTTCATCACCGCCGCCCCAGGAACCACCATTCCTCCCTATGCCTCGGTCTACCTTGACGGCGACTCCACCCTGTATGGCCGGACCACCGAACGGACCAGGGATTTTTACCGTGAAAAGGGCTTTGATCTGCTGTCTGAGACCGAACCCGCGGATCACATTCGATTTGAACTCGAGTTTTTGGCTGCATTGGCCGGTGAAGCCAAATTTGACGACGAAGAGCTTTTTCTTCAGACCCTCTTTCGGCCATGGTTTGTACGATTTCAGAAAAAAAGCATGCAGGAAGCTCGACATCCGTTTTATCGGGTGTCGATACAGTTAATCGATTTTTTCACCAAGGAGGAACAGTAAATGGCAATGAACCTTACCAGGCGGACTTTTCTCAAGGCCGCCTCGATTGCCGCTGCGTCCGTGCCGCTGTCCAAAGTGGCGGCAAAAGCAGAGTCAGGAGTTGTCAAGGCGCCCCTGGTCGCTCCAGGGAGCTTCAAGGATACCCAAACCGCGGTTGGCGGGGTGTGTGAGATGTGCTTCTGGCGGTGCCAGTTGGTCGGCAAAATCCGCGACGGCCGTCTGCTCAAACTCGAAGGCAACCCGAAATCCATTGACAACGGCGTCTCCATCTGCGCCCGCGGCAATGCCGGGGTTAAACTGCTCTACGATCCGGACCGCCTCAAATACCCGCTGAAGAACGTGGGCAAACGTGGGGCGCCCAAATGGCAGAAAATCTCCTGGGAAGAGGCCTTGGATACCTGCGGCAGCAAGCTGAAGGCCATTGCCGAGAAGTACGGCGTCAAAGGCATCGCCATGTTCCCGCATGGTTCCACCGCCACCTATCCCATGGATTTTTTTGAGAAGACCGTAGGAACCCCCAACGTCTCCGAGGCATCGTTTGCCCAGTGCCGCGGGGCGCGCGACACCGGCTATCTCGCCACCATTGAGTATCCGCCCAGTGAAGAATACGCCGATATGCCCAACACCAAGGTCATTTTCTTTATCGGCTGCCATTTTGGCGAGAACATCCACGTATCCCATACCAAGCAGTACCTCAAGGGGTTGGCGAACGGCGCCAAGCTGGTCGTGATTGACCCCCGCTATTCGGCCTCTGCGGCCAAGTCGCACATCTGGGTCCAGATCCGCCCCGGCACCGATACCGCCTTCTTGCTGGCGATCATGAACTATCTGATCCAGAACAAGAAGTACAACCTTGAGTTCGTCAAAGAGTACGGAGAAGGCTTGAATAAGATGGCCGAGGGCATCAAGCAATGGACCCTTGAGAAGGCGGCCCAGGAATGTGACGTGCCCGCCGCCCAGATCAAGGAAGTAGCCGACCTGTTGGCGGCCAACATGCCCAATGTCGCCATCCATCCCGGTCGTCACAGTTCCTGGTATGGTAATGATTTCCAGCGGGCGCGGGCCATGGCCTGCCTCACCGGCCTGCTCGGCGCCATCGGGGTCAAGGGTGGTTTCGTTCCGCCTGTTAACCCGACCGGATTTGGCGAGTATACCTGGCCCAAAGGGGAACACCACGACAAGACCCTCCAGGAGCAGGCGGGCCTCTATCATTTTTCTCCCCCCGGCACCCCGCCCGATATGCTTCGCGACACCGCCATCAGCGGTAAGCCGTATCCGATCAAGGGCTGTGTCATCTGGGGCCAGAACCCGATCCAGACCATTCCCAACCAGGAAAAGACCATCAAGATGCTGGAGCAGATGGACTTCGTCATGTGCGTCGACGTCATGCCCACCGACATCACCATGTACGCCGACATCCTGCTGCCCGACTGCTCGTATCTGGAGCGTTACGACCTGATACGGACCGGCACCCAATGGGATTTTTCCGAAGAGCACAAGCAGTTCATCGCGCCGCGCATGCCCCTGGTGGCGCCCGGATTTGAACGCAAAGACAGCGTCTATATCACCAACGAGTTGGCCAAACGCATGGGCTACGGTGACAAGATTCCGATTAAGACCCAGGAAGAAGGGGTGAACAAGGAGCTGGCCGGGGTCAAACTGTCCATCGACCAGATCAAGGCCGAGGGCGGTATCCACATCCAGTCCGGCGAAAATCCATACCACGATCTGGAACTGAGCGTGATGTTCTATAATGAGGAACTGGAAGAGCACGGCTACCCGGGCATCCCCACCTATATCCCGGTGGAGCGGCCGCCCGAGGGCTTCTTCCGCCTGCTGTACGGCCGCTCGCCGGTCCACACCTTCAACCGCTCCCAGAACAATGCCTGGCTGTCGGCGGAAAACAACACCAACCCGGTATGGCTCAACGACAAACAGGCCGCCAAGCTGGGCCTCAAAGAGGGCGACACCGTATCCCTGGTCAACCAGGACGGCGTCAAGTCGCGTACCACTACCACGGTCAAGGTCACACCGGGCATTCGTCAGGATTGCGTCTACATGTATCACGGCTTCGGCACGATGAACCCGGAGATGACCGTGGCCCACAATAAGGGAGTCGACGATCAGAGCCTGATCACCAAGCTGGCGGTCGATCCGGAAACCGGTTCCTATGGCATGCGCAACAACTTTGTCAAATTCGTGAAGGTCAGTTGATGGTGGGCCGCATCCCGTATAGGCCAGACACGATTACCCCTGAAGGAGAATTTTTATGCAATATGGCATGATTATAGATATCGACCGGTGCGTGGGCTGCCATGCCTGCGTCATAGCCTGTAGGGCAGAGTGGGAAGTACCCGCTCAATACAAGCGCAACTGGGTGCATCGCCTGGGGCCGGACATCACCACCACCGGCATGGCCGCCACCTATTACCCCGGTCTGTGCAACCACTGCAAAACCCCGTCCTGTGTGCCGGTTTGCCCGGCCGACAAGGTCAACGCCACCTTCAAGGACAAGAAGAGCGGCAAGACCGTGACCATGGAAATCGCGGCCACCTGGAAGGACCCGTTCAACGGCACGGTGCAGGTCGACCGGGAACGCTGCATCGGCTGCGGCGCCTGCCGCGACGCCTGCCCCTACGGCGCCCGTTATGTCGACGAAGCCCTCAAGGACGATGGCAGCCTTGGCAAGGTGGACAAGTGCACCTATTGCATGCCGCGCGTGGCCGAAGGGCTGGAGCCGGCCTGCGTGCAGACCTGCCTGGCCCGGGCCCGTATTTTTGGCGATCTCGACGATCCCAAGTCGGATGTGGCCCAGTATGTGAAGAAAGGCGCAGTGGGCCTGACCTCCAAAGCGGTCCAGATCGGTCCCAACAGCATGTATTTTGGCAGCAAGAAGGGCGATATGGAGCTGCTGACCAAGGCGGCGCCGCAGGAGATGCCCAAGGTGTCCCTACGCCGCAGCCTCCTGACCCAGATGTCGCTGACCGCGAAGAATCAGGTCAAGGACATTGGCTTGCTGGGTCTGGC
>WRKE01000283.1 GCA_009778235.1 Pseudomonadota bacterium | reverse complement strand
CAGAGCTACCCAGGAATCGCCTTTCAAAAGGTTGCCTTGACCAATCAAGCTTTCAACGATACGGCCAGGGAGCAGGCGCGAATCAATGGGGTGGAATTGCTGGAGCAAACCTGGCTTGAACAATCCCTTGGGGATTATACCGTCATGATGTTCGAACTTGAGCGGATATTGTTTCGTGGTGAATCGTGATGGCAGGACCAGCATGCGTCCGATGAGCGGGAAACCTTGGGCAACTGTTGCTCCTTCGCCAGGCTTGTGGGTAGCTGGCGATCCGATGAAAGCCATGTCTGATTGGCCGACATGGCCAGTTACCCCTTCTTGCTCTCATGTAAGAAACAGTGTGTGCCTCGACCGGCACCGCGCCGCCTTTCGGAGAGTGGGCGGCTTGAGCGGCCAACCCCATTCCGGTCAACGGTCATCTGGCCGCTTCTGTCGGCCACAGGGTGAACCGACAGCAGGTTGTTCCCACATTTTTCCGCCAGCACCATGCAAAGGCGCCGGCGTCCTATTCGCCGGGAGAGCGGCCGCAGGTCACGGTAATGCTTGCAAATGGATGGCCGGGTTGTAGAATCAGACGGATTGGTTCTGACCGATGGCCGTTGCCCGCGCTGTTAGCTGGCCCTGTTCCTGAGCGGGCGCAACGGCCTTTTTCAGCCTTTTTCTCCATCAACCCGAAGAGACGCAGCCTGGCCGGCATGAAATTCCTCGCCTCCCAATTTATTTTTTTGCTCCAAGACCGACGGGCGCGCCACAATATCCGCTTGCTGGCCAAGTTCACCCTGTTCCTGATCCTGATCATGGGGGTCTACAGCTACCTCTTTCATGTGATCATGATCCTTGAAGGCCGCGATTATTCCGGCATTACCGGCTTGTATTGGACCCTGACCGTGATGTCGACCCTGGGGTTTGGCGATATCACCTTCAACAGCGATTTGGGCAAACTCTTTTCCATTGTCGTGCTGCTGTCCGGGATCATTTTCCTTTTGGTGATGCTGCCTTTCACCTTTATCCAATTTTTCTACGCCCCTTGGCTGGAGGCCCAGAACAGGTCGCGGGTCCCCAGACATCTGTCGGCGGCGATCAGCAATCACGTCATCATCACCTGTTACGATCCCATTGCCATCGCCCTGGTGCAGCGGCTCAAGCAGTACGGGCACGAATATGTCCTGCTGATGCCCGAGGTGCAACAGGCACTCGACCTGGTCGATCAGGGCTACAAGGTGTTGGTGGGCGAGTTGGACGACTCGGAAACCTACCGACGGGCCCATGTCGAACAGGCTGCCCTGGTGGTGGCCCTCAACGATGACATGAAAAATACCAGCATCGTCTACACGGTGCGGGAAATCGCTCCCCAGGTGCCCATCGTCGCCAATGCCGACCTCGACGATTCAGTGGAAATCCTGGCCCTGGCGGGCTGCAGCCGCGTCTTTCAGTTCATGAACATGCTGGGGCGGTCGCTGGCCCGGCGCACCCTGGGGGCCCGCACCCATGCCAACGTCATCGGTCGCTTTGAGGATCTGGTCATTGCCGAGGCCCTGGCCATGCGGACCCATCTGGTGGGGAAGGCGGTCCGACAGCTCGGCCTGCGCCAGGCCACCGGCATCACCATCGTTGGCCTGTGGAACCGCGGCCATTTTACCTTGCCGCGTCCGGAAACGGTGATCGAATCGAGCACGGTGTTGGTGCTGGCCGGCGCGGAGAGCCAGTTGGCCTCCTATAGCGCCTATATCGGCGAGATCGAGACAACCGCCGCCGCACCGGCGCTCATCCTGGGTGGCGGTCGGGTGGGCAGGTCCGCGGTGAGCGCTCTGCAGAAACAGGGCGTGGCCTACCGCATTGTCGAAAAAAATCGCCGGATCAGCGAGGAGGGCGAACACTGCGTGATCGGCAGCGCCGCTGACCACCAGATTCTGATCAAGGCCGGGATCGAGACCGCGCCTTCGGTGTTCATCACCACCCACAACGACGACGTCAACATCTACCTCACCATCTATTGCCGCCGACTGAGGCCGGATATCCAGATCATCAGCCGGGCGACCATGGATCGCAACATCAACGTCCTCCATGCCGCCGGCGCCGACCTGGTGATGTCGCACGCCTCCATGGCCGCCAACACCATCATCAACATCCTGACTCCAGGCCGGGTGCTGATGCTCACCGAGGGGCTGAATATTTTCCGGTGCCGGGTGCATCATCACCTGATCGGCACGAACCTTCTGACCAGCGGGATTCGCGAGACCACCGGCTGCAGCGTGATCGCCATCTTCCGGGAAGGCCACCGGCGCATCAACCCTGACCCCACCGAAGTGTTGGAACAGGATGACGAATTGCTGCTGATCGGTACCGCAGCCTCGGAAAAGGCCTTTGCCGAGCTCTACCCCGACACCTGAAGGGAAATCTTTTCATTTTTTTCAATTTTGATGGCTAGTTATCAGGTCGCCGCTTTTTGTTGGCATCTCTTCGGCGGAGGTGTATCATCATGCCCAACACCAACATCGCGCCGCCTGTAACCTGACAAGCGGCCGCCGCAGTCAGGACACCTCCCCTCCTTTGATCTATTCGACTTTTTCATCTTTTCCCGTATGAAGGCTTTTTTATTAAAGAAAATAGAAAATGTGTCGGCAACGTCTTTGCTGGTGGCTTGTAGCTTGCCTGCCGCCAGCCGCCTCTGGAAAAATGGCCTGACCGAACCGGTCGGCCTGTTTTCCGACCTCGGGGTTGCCGTTTTATTTTATACGCTGGCGCGGTGCTGCCCTCCCTGGCTGCGTGCGCCGCTCGTCCTGATCTGGGCATTCTTCCAGGCGGCGGCCATTGAGCTGTTTTCCGCCCTGCAACGGTTGCCGAGCTGGTACGACCTGCACTACCTGACCGATCCTGATTTTGTCAGCGCCAGCGTCGACGGGTTCAGGTTTTCCTCGCCCTGGCTGGTCGGCCTGCTGATGGCATCGGCCTTGCTGGTCGCGGTCAAGCCCGTTCATCGCTGGGGATACCGGCCTCTGGTCCTCGGCTTGGTGGTGGCGTTCAGTCTGCTGCTGGGCCAGGGCATGGCCAGCAACTGGTACGACGAGCAGCCCGTTGCCGCCCGTTATAACGGTCTGCACTGGTTTGTCGAGGATGCCCTGTCAGAGGTGCTGGGCCAGGAGGTGGGGCCGATGACCGAGGAGGAACTGCCCGCCGGGCTTCGCCAGTTCGACCTGGCCGGCACGCCCTTGCTCGCCGGCCAAGGGCAGGCCAAAAACGTGCTGATCATTGTGCTTGAGGGCATCTCCGGCCTCTATCACCCTGAAATGCGGCAGGCCATGGGGGTTCGGACCGACGAATTGACCATGGACAGCCTGGCCGCCAGCACCGCCGACGGGATGCTCATCCCCGATTTCGCCGTGGCCAGCCATCAAACCATCCGCGGCCTCTATTCGATGCTCTGCGGCGACTATAGCAAGCTCTCCTACCAGACGCCCAAGGCCTTTGAATTGCTCCAGAACACTTTCAGGGCGAAGGAATGCCTGCCGGCGCAGATGGCGGCAAGGGGCTGGTCCACCCATTTCCTCCAGGCCTCTGGTCTCCAGTTCATGGCCAAGGACAAGGTGATGGAAACCATTGGTTTCCAGAAGGTCCTCGGCAGCGAGTGGTTCACCGAGGCCAATCCCTTTCCGTTTGAATGGGGGGTGATCGATGATGTCTTTTTCAAGGGCGCCCGGCACTACATCAACAACCTGCGCAAAAAACGAGCGCCCTGGATGCTGACCCTGCTCACCGTGGGCACCCATCAGCCCTATGGGGTGACCGATGAGGCGGCCGAGCGCTATACGACGCGCAAGATCGCCAGTGTGGCGGAACTCGACCGGGTGGTGGGGCGGTTCATTGACAGGCTGCGCCGTGATGGGGTGCTCAAGGACACCTTGGTGATCATCACCTCCGACGAGTCGCACGGCTCTGATTTGGCGGACTGGATCAGCAGTTGGGGGCTGGGCATCGTGCTGGCGCCGGAAAAGCAGCAGTTGCCGCGGATCAAGGCAGGCGGCTACGGCCTGGTCGATCTCACTGCCTCGGTCCTCGACTATCTGGGACTGGCTGTTCCGCCCTCGGTTATTGGCCGCAGTTTTTTCCGTGATTACGATCAGCCCCGCGACATGCTGTCGTTCACCGCGTCCAAGCTGCGCTGCCTGACCGGCGGCAAGCGGTATGAATGTACCGACAACGGCAACTGCCGGGTGGGCAAGGCCGCCAGCATCCTTGGCGATCCGCCCCAGGATTTTCACCGGGACAGCAAAGAAGATAATCGCCGGATCTTCGCCATCGCCCGGACCTTGGACAACAAGTTGCTGACCCAGCCGAGCACCAAGGTGCTCCGCTTTGCCAAGGGAGAGGTGCGTAGACTGCCGGAAAAGATCGGCAGCGAGTGGGCCGAGAATTTGGTCGGGGCCCAGTATCTCGATTTCCCTGCTCAATCGACCGTGCATGTCTCGGTCCGGGTCAAGGCGGTCAAGGCCCCGTCCTCGGGGATCAACCTCAACCTGCTGATCAAGGAATGGGATATGGACAGCCACGATATCCCCTTTGACAATTTTCCCATCCTCCATGCCGGCGAGGAAGGCAAGGTTGAATTTTCCTTCTACAATCCCAGGGCCCGTCAATCCTTTTCCTTTTTTTTGGTGGGCGAGGGCAAGAACGGCATGGTCAAGCTGGAGGATTTTACCGTGACCATCGATCAGAACAGGAGTTGAAGCCGGCCGCGATTTCCGGCCGGCAGGAGGTTGGTGTCTGAAAATACGAAAAAACCTGGACTTCGCCCTTGGCGCAGAGGCATACTGTATGAAGGAAGTCTTGCGTCAGTTATGGAGTCCGAAGAGTATGGGGAGGGAGAAGCGGATCTGAATAGCTGGGCCCGTGTTTTTGCTTCTGGCATCAGCTCGCTCATGCGCGTGGGTAATTGGCTGCCTACAGATTCGGCATGTTGAACTGGTTCGATCACTCCAACTCTTTTTTCGGCCCAATGGCGAGAACGAACACTACGGCCAAGGTGATGAAGAGGATGATATGATTTCTGTGACGACAAAACAGCTGGTCAGAAAATATCGGAAAATCATTATCGCGGTAGGATTGTTCCTGGTGTTCGACTTTATCGTGATGGGTACCAATATTTACAGCTCATTTAAGATCAGCGAATCAGCGGTATCGATCAACCTTTCCGGGCGGCAGCGGATGCTGTCGCAGCGCACGACGAAAGCCCTGTTGTTGTTGCAGGACGATGTGCGGCGCGGCGATGACGAGGATGTGATCCGGACGCAGAAGGAATTGAAACTGGTGGTGGGCCTTTTCGATAGCACCCTCAAGGGCTTTAGCGATGGCGCTATCGTCACTGGCGGCGATGGTCACCCGGTCGAGCTGGTGAAGGTCAACACGGACGTTTCGCGGCGAATCGTCCAGGAAGCTTATGTCATCTGGACTCCATATATAAAGAAACTGCAGCCACTGATCAGGGAGGGTCAGTTTTCCCAGGCTCAATTGGACGCCGCCGCCGCCTATGCACGCGCCAACAATCTCGAACTGCTGCGCCTGATGAACGACCTGACGACCGACCTGGAGAAAAGCGCCAACGACCGGGCGTTCTGGCTGCGGATAGTTCAATTTGCCGGCCTCCTGTTGGCACTGGTCAACTTCGGGTATACCGTTGTCGTTTCCATCCGCGATCTGGTTACCAGCGACCAGGAAGTCGCGAAGGCACGCAAGGAAACCGACGAGATTCTGGCTACCGTACGCGAAGGGCTGTTCCTGCTCAATCCACAGTACCGG
The DNA here is from genome assembly GCA_009778235.1 of Pseudomonadota bacterium. GTDB lineage: Bacteria > Desulfobacterota > Desulfobulbia > Desulfobulbales > Desulfobulbaceae > Desulfobulbus. Next base: position 6,224 of record WRKE01000283.1, on the reverse strand, counting down.
ATTGGTTCCCAGTATTCCGAATCGCTCTCCGAGGTATTGCAGCGGGAAGTGCATCCTGACATGGAATTTTTGCCAGTCCTGAAGAACATGGTGCCGGAAAAGGTCTATGGCGCGGCGTCGGACTACATCGAGCTTCTGTTCGGTGAACGGGTGAAAGAGGCGTTGGTTGCCAGCCTCAATCCACTGAATGAGGTGCCGGTGACGACAGCCGACCCCAATGGCAACAGCAAGACCCGTTACCTGAACTTCCATTTCAATCGGGTCACCACTGAAGAGCGGATTTCGCATCTTCTGGTAACGGTGCAGGACATGACGGAACAGGTATTGCTCGCGCAACAGCTTGAACAGGCGAAGGGACAGGCCCGGGTCGAGGTCGATGTACTGTTGCGTCTGCTCAATACGGATCCAGAGGCGCTGCGTAACCTCATGGACAGTGCCAACCGGGCGCTTGAGCAGATTAACACACGTCTGCGGTCCGAGGACGATTCGCAGTCGGGACGCCGGCTCACGGTGAATTTCATTATGCGCACCCTCCACGGCGTCAAGGGCGAGGCGGCGGCGCTGGGTGTCGAAATGCTCGAAACTTACGCGCACGTCTGCGAGAAGGAACTGGTCGCCATGCGTGACAGTGAGGAGATCACCGGCGAAAATCTGGTGCGTATCACGGTGTTACTCGAAGGTTTTTACGAGCGTCTGTCTTCCCTTACCGACATCGTTTCGCGTCTGACCTCATTCAGCGGCAGGAATGCCGATGCGGAAGAAGAGGACAGGGTACGGATATTTACCGGCGCGTTGAGCACTCTGGCCGAGCGGATTGCCGGCGACCAGCACAAGAAGATCTCCTTCAGCGCCGATGTCGACGATCTGCGGAAACTGCCGCTCAGGGTCGTGCATGAATTACAGGCCATTGCGATCCAGTTGGTGCGCAACGCCCTGACACATGGCATCGAGTCGTCAGAAGAACGGCATACGCTGGGGAAAGAGGAAACCGGGGCGCTGCATATTTCCTGCAAGGAGATAGGCGATTATCGCTTCGAATTCATGCTGCGCGACGACGGGCGTGGTATTTCGCCCGCACGGCTGCGGGAAACGCTGGTCAATTCCGGCCACCTGAAGAGGGAGGAGGCCAATGCGATGAGCGATACAGAAATCGCCCGCAAGCTGTTTGAGCCAGGGGTCTCGACGGCCTCGGACGCGGACCGTGATGCCGGGCATGGCGTCGGGCTGGATGTAGTCCATGCGAAAATTCGCGCCATGCACGGACAATTGTTGGTCAAGAGCCGCACGAATCTGTTTACCGAATTCCATCTCCAGTTCGAGCTATGAGCCGGATTCCGGAGACGGCTGTATCAAACCTGAGATAAAGGGGACGTGACGAGTGAACTTGCTGATTGTCGATGATTCCACAGTGATCAGGAGCCGCATAGTACGGATATTGAGCGATCCGCGTCTGGGGTTCATCAGGGTCGTTGCCATGGCCAAAAATGGGGCCGAGGCGCTGACATTGTTTGCACAGAAACAACCCGAGCTCGTGACCATGGATCTTACGATGCCGGAGATGGACGGGGCCGAATGCACCGAAAAAATGATCGCGTTGGATTCCAATGTCAGTATTTTGGTGGTTTCGGCCCTGAGCGACAAGGCAACGGCGCTCAAGGCACTGAAAAAGGGTGCGCGCGGTTTTTTGTATAAACCTTTTACCGACGAACAGTTGATCGAAGCTTTCGTCGAATTGACGAGTTGAGCATCGTGTACGATATCAGCGAACAGGATATTCATGTCTTCGTGGACGCGGTCAGCCATTACTTCATGCAGATCACCCACGAAAAAGCGGAGATCAGGGGCGCTTTTCTGGCCCGGGGAGAGTCGTTTCCTCCTACTTTTGACTTGACCGGGATGATCAAGATTTCCGGCAAGCTTCGCGGGCGTGTCTATTTTTCGGCACCGCGCGCCATGCTGGCACGTCTGTTGCTGTCGATGCACGAATCCTGTCTGTCTGACGAATGGTTGCTGGACGCCGTCGGAGAAATTGCCAACACGATTGCCGGCAACGCGCGCAGGCATTTCGGCGAGGCGATGGAAATTTCGGTGCCAGAGACGATGAGCACTCCGCCGAAGTGGCAGGAATCTGCCGTCCGAGCCCGCCCTTATGTCATCTTGGTCAGATGGAAGCGGCACGATGCTTCCGTGATCGTTGATATTGAACCCACCCCTTCTGCAGAAGTTCAGACATGATCTGACAGCGCCCGTTTTGACGGTGCGCGGTTGTCAGCTTAATTCAGGTTCTGAATTTTTTTGTTCCACCCCTCCTTGCCAGCGATCAGGGTTTGCGGAGGTGTGCGTCCGCGGCACATCTTACCCTGATAGATTCGTTCGTTGTTATAGTAATTCATCCAGGCATCGAGATCGGCTTGCCGCAATACTCCGTTCCGCGGTCGGTCAGGATGCGAATGAGGCCCATGTCTTGCTCGGCAAAGAACATGTTGATTGCATGCAACACGTGGTTAATCCCCTATGCACCAAGGACAGCCAGTCCTTCGCTTCTTCAGAGACAAGTTTTGCAATCATGGGGCAAGTGGTTTATGATGCCCGCAATGGGCGGCAAGGAGTTACGGTGCCGAGTCTTTAAGCAACTTTTAAGTGCAGGTGCGTATGGTCAACAAAGTGATATTAATCGGTAATCTTGGGGCTGATCCGGAAATTCGTTATACCCAGAGCGGCACCCCGGTGGCCACCTTCCGCGTGGCGACCACCGAGCGCTGGAAGGGTCAGGACGGACAGATGCAGGAGCAGACCGAATGGCATACGATCGTGGCCTGGCGGAGGTTGGCCGAAATCTGCGGGGAGTATCTCGCCAAGGGTTCGCGGGTGTTCATCGAGGGCAAGCTGCAAACCCGCAAATGGCAGGATCAAAACGGCAATGACCGCTACACCACCGAGGTCATCGCCCGCGAGATGAAAATGCTCTCACCCCGTCCCGGCGGCGGTGGCAGCGAGTATGGGGGCGGCAGCCAAGGGTATGGCTCGGAGCCTTTTCCCGAGCCGCCGCCCATGGGCGACGATGTCCCCTTTTAGTTCCACCCCCGAGGTATCAGCAACCCGGATGGCACCCGCTGTCCGGGTTGCTGATTTTATGCACCGGCTGAAGAGTGGCCACCAAACCTTTGGGTGCCCTGGGGATGATCTTGATGTAATTGCTTTTACGGTGGCCTTGCCGCGGGGAAGCGGCAGTGATCTTGGATGAATATTTCCTTGACAGATCATACCCCTGCCGGTAATGAATAGCGATTCATTTTCGTTTGTTGTATAACCTGTTGTACATAAAAGGTTACGTATCTATTTCTTGTCTGAGGGAGAGGTTGGATTCATGGTGACGGAACTGGTGCTATCAGCAATGGCCCTGATCGGAATAGCCATCGTTGTCCCGCTGTTCATGCTGGTGACAACGGTGTTCGGTCCGCGTGCCGGAGGGGAGATTAAGAACCTGCCCTATGAAAGTGGGGTCAAACGGATGATCGGCTTGGCGGAACAGAAGTTCAGCGTCAAGTTTTACCTGCTGGCCATTCTGTTCCTGCTGTTCGACATTGAGGCGGTGTTCATGTATCCGTGGGCGGTCGGTGTACGCGAGCTGGGCTGGTTCGGGTTCGCGGAAATGGTCGTCTTCATGGCGCTACTGTTGACTGGACTTATTTATATTCTTCGGAAAGGGGTGCTCAATTGGCGTTAGGATTAGAAGCAAGTCTGGGTGATTCGGTACTGACCACCAAGCTCGACGCAGTCATCAACTGGGGGCGTCAGTACTCTCTGTGGCCGTTTGTCTTCGGGACCGCCTGCTGTGCGATCGAATTCATGAGTGCCGCTGCAAGTCAGCTCGATATCTCGCGCTGGGGCGCCGAGGTTGTGCGTTTCTCGCCCCGGCAGGCTGACCTGTTGCTGGTATGCGGTACCATCAGCTACAAGCAGGCGCCGGTTCTCAAGCAGATTTATGAGCAGATGCCCGAACCCAAATGGGTTGTGTCCATGGGTGCGTGCGCCAGCTCCGGCGGCATCTACGATAACTACTGTACTGTTCAGGGAATCGATACCATCATACCGGTCGATGTGTACATTTCCGGTTGTCCTCCCCGGCCCGAGGCGGTTCTGGATGCCTTGATGAAGATCCAGGAACAGATCAAGGGTGAAACTGTGCTCAAAGATCGCCACAAAGACTTCAAAGGAATTCTCGACTGATATGAATACGACGGCACTAGAACTACTCAAGGCCGCGTTTCCTGACGCATCCTGCACGACTTCGGTCGAAGCGGCGGTGTTGACGGTGCAGCCTGCGCAACTCGAATCAACGCTTGCCCGCCTGAAAAACGATCCGGCGCTTAATTTCGGATTGCTTCTTGATGTGACCGCGGTCGACTACCTCGAATACCCGGTACAGCAGGAGGCGCGTTTTTGTGTGGTCTACACCCTGCGGAACTGGGAAAAGAACATGCTGGCCCAGGTTCGGGTTCCGGTCGTTGACCCGGAAATGGGCGTGCCCTCCGCGACTCCCTTCTGGTCTTCGGCCAACTGGGGCGAGCGTGAGGCCTACGACCAGTACGGGATCAATTTCCAGGGGCATCCGGATCTTCGCCGCATTCTCAATCATTGGCAATTTCAGGGGCATCCTCTGCGGAAGGACTATGATATCTTCAAGGGCCAGGTCTGTCGTGAGACCGATAGCCTGGAGAAGGAGATCAAGGCCCGGTTGGCGTGCAAAGGTATTGATCAGACCGTGATGAACGACATCAATACCGAGATCATGTATCTCAATCTCGGGCCTTCCCATCCGGCCACCCATGGCGCGATCCGTATCCTCACCGCCCTTGACGGCGAAACCATCCTCGCCAATGTCAATGAGATCGGCTACCTCCACCGGGGTTTCGAAAAGACTGCCGAGAACAGAACCTACAACCAGGTGATCCCCCTCACCGACCGGCTCAACTACTGCTCGGCGCTGATGAACAACATCGCCTATGCCAAGGCGGTTGAGTCCTGGCTCGGGGTCGAAATCACCGAGCGGGCCAAGTTTATGCGGGTCATCCTGGCCGAGTTTTTCCGGGTGCAGGACCACTTGGTGTGCCTGGCCGCCAACCTGGTCGACATGGGCGGCTTGACCAACTACTGGTACCTCTATAACGAGAAAGAGGCCTCCTACGACTTCATCAGCCGGCTGACCGGGGCCCGCCTCACCAGCTCCTTCACCCGGATCGGCGGCATGTACCGCGATTTCTATGAAGGCTGGGAAGCTGACATGGAAAAACAACTGCAGGACATCGAGAAGGGAACCACCGATTCGCTCAAACTGGTGCTGAAGAACCGGATTGTCCATGAGCGGACCCAGAACGTTTGCATCATGCCGGCCGATCTGGCCCTGTCCTACGGCTACACCGGCCCCTGTTTGCGCGCCAGCGGCGTTCCTTTCGATCTGCGCAAGGACAACCCCTACTACCATTACGACACCTTTGATTTCACTATCCCGCTCGGCTCCAAGGGCGACATCTATGACCGGATGATGGTCCGTTACGAGGAAATTTTCCAGAGCATCAGCATCATCCGCCAGGCGATGAAGCGTATGCCCAAGGGGCCGGTGACCATCAGCGACAACAATGTCACCCTTCCTGCCAAGGCCGAGGTCTACAAGAACATCGAAGCTCTGGCCGGCCATTTCAAACTGGTATTTGATGGCGTGCGGGTTCCGGCCGGAGCATGGTACGACTCCTTCGAGGCCGCCAACGGTGAGCTGGGCTTCTATTTTGTTTCCGATGGTTCCGGCCAGCCGTACAAGTGCAAGGTGCGGCCGCCGTGTTTCTACATGATGGGCGGGTTCCACGAAATGGTTGAAGGTCAAATGATTGCCGACGCCGTGATCAATCTCGGCAGCATCAATATCATTGGCGGAGAGTTGGACAGATGAGTGATCGATCACAGCTAATAGAGACGGGGAAACCGTTTATTTTTGATGCGCAGAGGGATGCGGAGTTCGAGCGGCTGGTCAAGCGTTATCCCACCAGGGAATCGCTGATTTTGCCTTCGCTTTGGCTTGTCCAGGAACAGGAAGGGTGGATCAGTGCCGAGGCCATGGTCTACATTGCCGACCGTATCGGCACCTTTGCCAGCATGGTGTACGAGGCTGCCACCTTCTATACCATGTACAACCTGCAGCCCAAGGGCAAATACCATATCTGCGTATG
>WRKE01000282.1 GCA_009778235.1 Pseudomonadota bacterium | reverse complement strand
ATGCGCACCCTGCGGGAAAAGGGGCTGCGCGAGCCGCTCCTCCGCTATCTGCGCTCCGGCAAGCCCTTCTTCGGCATCTGCGTCGCCCTCCAGGCCCTGTTCGAATCAAGCGAGGAGGCCCCGGAGGAGCCGGGGTTGGGCCTGCTTCCCGGCCGGGTGCAACGGTTCGCCTGCGACCTGACCATCCCCCATATGGGTTGGAACGGCATCAAGGCGCACCAGGCCTCACCCCTGTTCCACGGGCTGACGGGCGACGAAAAGTTCTATTTCGTCCACTCCTACCACGTGGTCCCGGCCGCGCACGATGACATCCTCACCACCACCGATTACGGCTACGAATTTGTCAGCGCCATTCAGCGGGGGGCCATGACGGCAACCCAGTTTCATCCGGAGAAGAGCGGTCGTGCCGGACTCAGGCTGCTGGAAAATTTCCTTGCCGGCACCCGCGAGGCGGTCCGGCTTACGGAGTCTCCCCGCGCCACCATCCTGGCCAAACGGATTATCGCCTGCCTGGATGTGCGCGCCAACGACCACGGAGACCTGGTGGTCACCAAGGGCGACCAGTACGACGTGCGCGAGGAAGGCGCGGTGCGTAACCTGGGCAGGCCGGTGGAATTGGCCGAGGACTACTACCAACAGGGGGCCGACGAGATTGCCTTTCTCAACATCACGGGATTCCGCGATTTTCCGCTCCAGGACATGCCCATGCTTGAGGTGCTGGAGCAGACCTCAAAAAATGTCTTCGTTCCCCTGACCATCGGCGGCGGCATCCGCGACTTCACCGACCGTGACGGCCGTTTTTCCAGCTCGCTGGAGGTGGCCTCGCAATACTTCCGCTCCGGCGCCGACAAAATTTCCATCGGTTCGGATGCGGTGTTGATCGTCGAGGAGGTGCTGCGCGCCGGCAAGGCCACGGGCCTGAGTTCCATCGAACAAATCGCGCGGGTGTACGGCAACCAGGCAGTGGTTATCTCCATCGACCCACGCCGGGTGTACGTGGCCGACCCGCAGGCCGTGCCGCAGGTGGTGATCCCCACCCATTTTCCCGGACCGAACGGCGAGCAATACTGTTGGTACCAGTGCACCGTCAAGGGCGGCCGGGAAGGACGACCGGTCGACGCGGTGACCCTGGCCAAGGTGTGCGAACGGTTGGGCGCGGGCGAGATTTTACTGAATTGCATCGATAAAGACGGCACCAACTCGGGCTTTGACCTTGAGTTGATCAATGCGGTGCGCTCGGCGGTGACCATTCCGGTGATTGCCTCCAGCGGGGCAGGCAGCGCCCAACATTTCCTGGAGGTCTTCACCGAAACCCGGGCGGAAGCGGCCCTGGCCGCCGGCATTTTTCACCGCAAAGAGGTACCTATCGGCGAGGTCAAAGAGTATTTACGCGGCAAGGTGGAAACCAGGCCAGTGTAGCTGTTTCCAATCCCGGCAATTTTCATGTTAAAAAGCACCTGACCAACTGTGGTCAGGTGCTTTTTTTATGCGAACATCTTGTCTGCCCGCGCGCCATCGTTTTGGGGTGTCTGAAAAAAATTTAATCTGACATAAGCACCGAAATGTCAAGTGATTGTCTTACCCGACAGATCAGATGACCGCGAGCACTCCATAAAACCTTGCTCCCTGCATTTTATCAGGTTGCTTTCCAGCGCAAACTGTATCATTCTCTCGACGAATTGCAGTTTGAACTGGATGCCTGGACAAACAGGTATCGCCAAAAGTGAACGCATCAAGGCACACTGTGCCTTGGCAGAAGGCCGATGCAGCAGCCCATCCTTGACGGCAAACAACCCTGAAGAAAAAAGGTCGGGCAACTCCTCAGACCGAAACAAAAAAAATCCCTCAGAACAAAAAACGGTCAGATACAATTTAATGGCCTGCTCCTGGGAATGGGTGGGCATCCAAGATCCCCCCTGCTCACCCCCTTCCCCACGCTCCATGCAGTCTGCCTCTTGAAAGGGCAACGGCTAGCAAGGCAGGCGCGGAGGATGGTGTTGGCTGTATCTCCCCTGCAGACAGGTGCAGGGTGCCTTGCCCTGACAAAACGATGCCAAGTGAACAATCCCTTTCCGCTTCTTTCATCACCACTCCAGAGCATCTGGCCCAGGCCCTCGACATCCCGGTTGAGCCGCTACGGGCCGTGCATGCGGTCTATCCGCTGCGCGTCAGCCGCTATTATCTCGAGCTGATTAAACAGCATGGCCAGCCACTCTGGCGCCAAGCTGTGCCTGACCCGCAGGAACTAACCGATTCCACCGGTCTGACCGACCCCCTTGACGAGGAAAACCTCAGCCCGGTTCCTTGCCTGGTGCACAAATATCCGGATCGTGCCCTGCTGCTCGTTGCCAGCGAATGCGCGATGTACTGTCGGTTCTGCACCCGCAAGCGCAAGGTCGGCAAACAGGAAATGGTCATCGATGATGCGGCGATTGCCGCTGCACTTTCGTATCTCAGCCGTACACCGGCGATCTCCGATGTGTTGGTTTCCGGAGGCGATCCGTTCATGCTCCCCTTGGACCACCTTGAGCGTATCCTCAAGGCCCTACGGGCAATCCCATCCATCGCCACCATCCGCATCGGCACCCGGATTCCCTGCACCCTACCCATGCGGGTCACTCCCGCACTGGCGGCAATGCTGAAAAAATATCATCCCCTGTACATCAACACCCATTTCAACCATCCGGCCGAGATTACGGCTGCAGCGGAGCTGGCCTGCGCCCGGCTGGCCAATGCGGGCATTCCCCTGGGATGCCAGACCGTGCTGTTGCGCGGGGTCAATGACAATGCCGAAACCATCCGGGAACTGCTGTACCGGTTGATTCGCATTCGAGTGAAACCCTATTATCTTTTTCAGGCCGACCTGACCAAGGGGACCGCTCATTTCCGCACCACCGTGGATTGCGGTCTTGCCATCATGCGCCACCTGATCGGGCATGTCACCGGCCTGGCTGTGCCAACCTATGCCCTCGATGCCCCGGGCGGCGGTGGCAAGATCCCTCTCACCCCGGCCTATATTCAACATCTGGGCGACGCCCTTGAGTTCACCACCTATCAGGGACACGGCTGCTCTTATCCCAATCGAATAGATCTTTAATAAACATTTTCTTGCATTTTCTTGGATGATCCTCAAAAAATATCTATAGTAGCGCATGCACAGAGCTCTCTAAATCCGACTTCCAAACCCCATCCGGATCTTAGTATCCGCAAGACACCAAGCGTATGTCGGGATCAAACAGCAATGCGACGCAGATATTGGAGCGTGTCCTTACCTCAAAGGACCTGCCGACTCTGCCGTTCATAGCCGCAAAGTTACTGGAATTAACGGCGCTCCCGGAAGTCGCGCTCACGGATATCACCGACCTGATCAGCCAGGACATGGCGCTTTCGACCAAGGTTCTGCGGGTGGCCAACTCGGCCTTGTTCAGTTTTCCCAACCAAATCTCATCCATCAAACAGGCTGTCTCGATTCTTGGGCTGAATGCTGTCCGCAGCCTGGTCCTCAGTTTTTCTTTACTTTCCTTCAGCAGCACGCCAAAGAGTTCGAGTTTTGATCTCGAACACTTCTGGGAACGTTCCCTGATCGAAGCCGCAGCGGCGCGACTTATTTTCGAACAAGTGGCGGATACGGACTCCGAAGAGGTCTTTACCTGCGGCTTACTCCAGAATATAGGCCAATTGGTGCTGGCCATCACCCTACCCCAAGAGTACGACCAGGTGCTCGGCCGGATTGCTGAAGGTTCCGGCCAGGCCGCTTCCCACGCTGACTGCACGGCAATTGAAAGAGATATCCTTGGCATGTCCCACCCTGAAGTGGGGTACGCGGTGGCCAAGAATTGGGAATTTCCCGAAAATTTGCTACTGCCGATCAAATATCACCACGACCCGTGCTCATTTACCGGGACCTTTCTGCGACATCAACAAATCATCCGGGCTACCTACCTTGCCGACCTGCTGGCCGAGCTTTTCTATTCCGACAGCCCGGAGCATTATCACAAGCGGTTCCGGAACGAAGCCAAGCAATTGCTCGGCCTCAAGGTGCTGGGGGTGAATACCGTGCTCCACATGATCGACAAGGTCGTTGACCAGTCGGCACAGTATTTCTACATCAAGATCAAGTCGATCAAGTCGGTACCGGAAATTCTTCAGGAAGCCAACCTCAGACTGAGCCTGATCAACCTCTCGTACGAGGAGATGAACCGCGAACTGATCAAATCCAAGATGGAGCTGGAAAAACTGACCGAAGATCTGGCGAGAAAAAACCAGTTGCTGGAGAATCTGGCCAATATCGACGGTCTGACCGAAATCAATAACCACCGATTCTTCCAAGACTTTCTCGATTCAGAAATCAATCGCTGTCTCCGCAATGACCGCCCCCTTTCTCTGCTCCTGGCCGATATCGATCACTTCAAGAAATTCAACGACACCTACGGCCACCAGACCGGGGATTTCATTTTGAAGGAATTCTGCCGGATCAGTAAGGACATCATCCGCGAATACGACCTGATAGCGCGGTACGGCGGTGAAGAGTTTGCCTTTGTCCTGCCGGAAACAGATCAGGAAGAGGCTCTGTTGGTGGCGGAAAAAATTCGACAAACCACCGAGAACTATCTCTTTGATGACAAAACCAATTCCTACCGGGTGACCATCAGTGTGGGCGTTGCTTCCGCCTTCCCGGCCCGGCGCGAATTCACCAAGGACCAATTCATCGGCCTGGCGGACGAAGCCCTGTACGAGGCAAAGCACTCCGGCCGCAACCGAGTTTCGCTGGCGAACTCAAAAAGAAAAAAGAGATGGCTTGCTTTCTAAAAACGTGAATGCCGCGCCATACATCATGTCGGCTAGGTTTCGCCTTGACCGCATGCCCCCCTATGGAGAACTTTTCAGTAAAGGTTGTGCCAACGTTTGACTTCTTTTCTGACCACGAAAAAAGCAAAAGAAACAATCAACATTTTGACCATTTTCTGCTACCGTGGTTGGCGTTTTCTTAAAGCTTTCTTCCCAGTTCCCCGTCACCTACACCCTATAATTTTTTCTCTGGCCTAAGGAGGGTCTATGAAGCCGCGTCGGTCCAATTTATCCGTACCTGGACATATGAAAAAGATGCATGACAAAGCGAGTGTGAGCCCGGCCGACGTCATCATGCTCGATCTGGAAGACAGTGTGCCGGTTGATGAGAAAACAAATGCCCGCGCCCAAGTCATCGACTCACTGCTGAACCTCGACTGGTCCCAGAAAACCGTCACGGTTCGGATCAATGCCCTGGATACCCCTTTCGCCTATCGCGACCTGCTGGAAGTGGCGGAACAGGCCAGCCATATCATCGACGCCATCGTTATCCCCAAGGTCAACCACCCTGGCGACATCTACTTTGCCGACCGGATGCTCGACGGCATCGAATTGAACCGCCCAATGCCATCGCCGCTTGGCATCGAAGCCTCCATCGAAACCGCTGAAGGGTTGTTGCGGGCGGCGGAGATCACCAAGGCCAGCCCTCGGGTGCGGACCCTGGTTTTCGGCATTGCCGATTATTCCGCATCCATCGGCGCCCGACTGGTCTCGATTTCCGGCCATGGAGAAAAAGAAGAAGAACTGTATCCCGGCCACCGCTGGCATTTCGCCATCAGCAGTATGGTCATGCATGCCAAGGCGCACGGGGTGCTGGCCATCGATGCCCCATACGGGAATTTCAAGGATACCGACGGATTGCGACGTTCGGCCATCATGGCAAGTGCCTTGGGATGTGATGGCAAATGGGCCATCCATCCCTCCCAAATCGACACCATCAACGAGGTCTTTACCCCCTCGGCGGCTGAAATAGCCTTGGCGGCCAAGGTTATCGAGGCCAATGCCAAGGCCAAGGCAGAAGGCAAGGGAGCAATCGCGGTGGAAGGAAGGATGGTGGATCAGGCCACGGTGCGGCTGGCGACTAACCTATGGAACCAGGCGAAATATCTGCACCTGGTGTAATATCATTTCCTATTTTAAACGCAAAAAATACTCTTATTTTTTGCATTTAAATTCAATATATTCCTATTGTGACCGACTGCATTGGCAAGAGGAAATGGTATAAAAAGATGAACCTGAACAATGGGTTCGGGGTCAAGAACCTGGGTAGCCTGTGCGATCACGGCAGAGAAACAAGGACATCCCACACACCCCCATTAGCCTAGCCACCCCCACCAAAAAAAGGGGGCCGCTCAGAAGGCGGCCCCCTTTTCTTACATCTTTCTGAAAAACTACCGAATTAGCCAATAACTGCCAACACGGTGTCTTTGGCGACAGAGTCACCGGTACCGCAGCACAGCTGCTTGACGGTACCATCACACGGTGAGCCCAGGTTGTTCTCCATCTTCATAGCCTCAAGCACAACGATGGGGTCACCGGCTTTGACCGCGTCTCCGACGTTGACCAGGTTTTTGACAACCATGCCAGGCATAGGAGCTACCAGCGGCGTACCGCCTTCAACTGCTACCTTCGGTGCGGCGGCAGCAGGAGCGGCGGCGGCCTTCGGAGCAGCGGCGGGAGCAGCGGCGGCAGCCTTCGGCGCGGCGGCGGGAGCGGCCACGGCGGGACGCGGAGCAGCAGCAACCATCGGCTGGAAGTCGCCGGTCGGATCGACATCGACATTAAAATACTCACCATCAACAAAGACGTTAAAGGTGCGGACATTGGCGGACTTCTCCGGAGCGTTGGCCTTGGGCTCAATCAGCTTGCCAGCCTTGGCTTTGGCAACCAACTCATCACGCTTCTTGACATCTTCAAGGGTGATCGGCATGACCTCGGGCGGAGCCGGGGCAACACCATACTTCCACTCGAGGAACTTCTTGCCGGTAACCGGATAGATGCCATAGAGCACGATATCGTCGATATCTTTGGCCAGATCGCCAACTTCTTTCTTGGCTTTCTCGAGTTCCGGCTCAATCACCTCGGCCGGGCGGCAGGTGATCGGGGTCTCGCCGCGGGAATAGCCTTTCAGGGCCTTCTTCTGCACTTCCGCATCGATCGGTACAGCGGTTTTGCCGTAGAGACCATAGCACAGATCCTTGACCTGGGCGGTGATCATCTTGTAGCGCTCTTCAGGGGTATCGAACAGCACGTTGTTGACGGTCTGAATGCCAACGATCTGGCTGGTCGGGGTGACCAGCGGAACTTGGCCAAGTTCTTTGCGGACCCGCGGCAGTTCCTTGAAGACATCGTCGATCTTGTTCATGGCATCCATCTCGCGCAACTGGTTGACCAGGTTGGAGAGCATGCCGCCAGGGGTCTGATGCAACAGAACGTTGATATCGATGGTGGAAACCTTGGAATCGTCAAGCAGGTGCTTGTACTTCGGCATGACTTCCTTCTCGAGCACCTCGTTGATGTGAGCCAGTTTCTTGATGTCGAAACCGGTGTCACGGTTGGTGCCGAGCAAAGTCATGACCAGGGGCTCAATCGCCGGATGAGAGGTACGGAAGGCATAAGGTGTCATACAGGTATCAACGATATCGACACCCGCTTCAATGGCCTTCAGAAGGCTCATCGAGGCCATACCAGAGGTAAAGTGGCTGTGGAGATGAACCGGGATTTTGGTTATCGCCTTGATGGCCTTGATGATGTCATAGGCATCGTACGGGGCAATCAGACCAGCCATATCCTTGATGCAGATCGAGTCAGCACCCATCGACACCAGGTCTTTCGCCTTGTTGACATAGTAGTCGAGATTGTACACCTCGCCACCAAGACGCGGCTCGGTCAGGGTGTAGCAAATGCAGCCCTGGAAATGCTTGCCGCTCTTCTTGATTTGCTTCACAACCGTTTCAAAGTTGCGATAGTCGTTGAGGGCGTCAAAGGTACGGAAGATGTCCATACCGTTCTCAGCGGCCCGCTCAACAAAGACGGTTGACAGGTCATCGGCATAGTTCCGATAACCAACCAGGTTCTGCGCGCGAAGCAGCATGGAGAAGGGGGTCTTCTTGATGTAGCGTTTCAGGATGCGGAGGCGCTCCCACGGATCCTCATTGAGGAAACGATGCATGGTGTCAAAGGTGGCGCCACCCCAGGTCTCAAGTGCCCAAAAACCAATCTCGTCCATCATCTCTGCAACCGGAATCATATCTTCAGTCCGGCCACGGGTGGCGAACAGAGATTGGTGACCATCCCGGAAGGTGAGGTCCATTACCTTGACCGGATTTTCTGCTTTCGGCCGGTCAATCGCGTAATTCATGGCGGTCATTTTTACTTGGTCGCTCATTTTTAATTTCTCCCTGTTTATACGTTTTCGTTGAACGTCAATGTGAGAAAAGCCATCAGAAGGCTTTCATTTGAATCAGCCTACGGAAATTCATAATATCCTGACGGCTGGCAATTGCCCATAAGCTCGGCCCTGTTTGCGCAGATCTGGCAGCGGCCAACTGTGCTTGATAGGCCGCTTCCTCTTCTTGCATCAAATAGGCATTAACGGCTGCAAGGGCTGCCGCCATTTTCTTGTCCATTTTTGCCATTCTGTCATCCTCTGAGTCTATTGGTGCGGCATATATTCTGTGCCGCACCATTGCTTGAGAGCGCTTACAGCGGGATATTGCCGTGTTTTTTCATCGGGATGGTGTCGCGTTTCCCTGAAATCGACTCAAGTGCAGTGATAATCCGGTACCGAGTTTCGGCCGGTTCGATAACATCGTCAATGTAGCCGCGCTCCGCTGCACAATAGGGATTGGAGAAGTTTTCGTTGTACTCGTTTTCCTTCTCGAGCAAAAAGGCTTTGGGATTCTCGGCTGATTTTGCACCCTTGGCATACAGAATTTCAACCGCTCCCTTCGAACCCATAACGGCGATTTCACCGGTCGGCCAGGAGTAGTTGATGTCGGTGCGCAGATGCTTGGACGACATGGCGCAGTATGCGCCGCCGTAGGCCTTGCGGGTAATGACGGTGACTTTGGGTATGGTCGACTCGGCATAGGCATAAAGCAACTTGGCGCCATTGCGGATAACACCGCCGAACTCCTGATTGGTACCGGGCAGGAAGCCGGGGACATCGACGAAGGTGATGACCGGGATGTTGAAGCAATCGCAGAAGCGGACAAAGCGAGCGCCCTTGATCGAAGAATCGATATCCAACACACCGGCGTAATAAGACGGCTGGTTGCCGACAATACCAACGGACCTGCCGCCGTAACGGGCAAAACCGACAACGATGTTCGGAGCGAAATTCTTCTTGATCTCAAAGAAGACGCCATTGTCAACCGTCTCAGAGATCACCTTCTTGATATCATAAGCCACATTCGGATTGTCCGGGATGATATCGTTGAGCAATTCAGACCGACGGGTAATGGGGTCGTCGCAGGGGGCATCTGGAGGATTCTCCAGATTGTTCAGCGGCAGATAGCTCAGCAGATCCTTGATGTACTGAATTGCGTCGTCCTCGTTCTCAGCCGCGTAGTCGGTGACGCCGGACTTGGTGGTATGCATGACCGCGCCGCCAAGGGCCTCGGTGGTGACATCCTCTTGGCACACGGTTTTGACAACCTTGGGACCGGTCAGGAACATGTAGGACTGAATCTTGACCTGGATGATAAAGTCGGTCAAGGCGGGAGAATAGACAGCACCGCCGGCACAGGGCCCGAAGACACCAGTGATCTGGGGGACGACGCCCGAGGAGAGGACGTTGCGGGTAAAGATTTCAGTATACCCTGCCAGGGCTTCGATACCTTCCTGAATACGAGCGCCACCCGAGTCATTGAGACCGATGACCGGGATACCGTTCTTCACGCCCAGGTCCATGACCTTACAAATTTTTTCTGCCAAGGTTCCGGAGAGTGAGCCACCCAGAACCGAAAAATCCTGGGCATAGATGTACACCGGACGACCGGCGACTTTTCCATAACCGGTAACAATACCGTCGCCGAGGAATTTGGTTTTTTCCATGCCGAAATTGTAGCAGCGGTGGAGCTTAAAGGCGTCATATTCCTCGAAGGTACCTGGATCGAGAAGAAGGAGGATACGTTCACGGGCAGTGTACTTGCCCGCGGCATGGATCTTGTCGATTTTGTCTTGGCCGCCACCGAGTAAGGCTTTGGCCCTTTTTTGCTTTAATTGCTCTAATTTTTGTTTTGTACTCATGCTGTCTCCTTGCTGCAGAATTCTGTCAAAACTCCTTGCCGATTACGAGCCCAAGTGGTGCCGGATGGAGCACATCCGACACCACGGAAACCCCACTCAACCTTTATAAACTTGCTTGCAGATTTCGCCCAAGTCACCAAGATTGGCGCAATGATGCACACCGCTGGCCTTCATGGCCTCGATTTTGGCTTCGGCGGTTCCTTTGCCTCCGCTGACGATGGCACCGGCATGTCCCATGCGGCGGCCAGGGGGAGCGGTCAGACCGGCGATAAAACCGACCACCGGTTTCTTGGTGTTGGCCTTGATCCATTCGCAGGCGTTCTCTTCAGCATTGCCGCCGATCTCGCCGATCATGACAATGGCCTTGGTATCCGGATCCTTCTCGAACAACGCCAGACAATCAAGGAAGTTGGTCCCGTTGACCGGATCGCCACCGATACCGATGCAGGTGGTCTGGCCGAAACCGGCCTGGGTCAACTGGTGAACGGCCTCATAGGTAAGCGTTCCAGAGCGGGAGACAACACCCCAAGGTCCACCGGGTTTGTGCATCGGTCCGGGCATGATGCCGATCTTGCACTCGCCGGGGGTGATGATACCCGGGCAGTTCGGTCCGATCAGACGGGTGGGGCGGGTGGCCAGGTAATTCTTGACCCGCATCATGTCAAGAACCGGGATGCCTTCAGTAATACAAACCACCAGCTCAATGCCGGCGTCGGCAGCTTCAATAATCGCATCGGCGGCAAAAGGCGGCGGCACCAAAACCATGGAGGCGTTACAGCCTGTTTTGGCCCGGGCTTCCTTGACGCCGTTGAAGATCGGCACATCGTCCATTTTCTGTCCCCCTTTGCCGGGGGTCACGCCTGCGACGACATTGGTGCCGTACGCGATGCAGGAACGGGTATGGAACTGACCCTCTTGGCCAGTGATCCCTTGTACAACCAACCGTGTGTTTTTATTAACTAAGACGCTCATTCTGAAGTCCTCTGCGGGTTATTATTTTTATATACCTGATGCAAGAGCTATTTGTTTCGGTTGCCCACTTGGGGCGAGCTTTTCGATGCCCATGAATCTCCATGGCCTCGTCAACTCTCGCCATCGTGGCCCACCTGGATCAAGCAACGATCTTCGCCACCTTCTCAGCCGCGTCTTTCAAATCTTTGGCATTGATCAGATCAAGACCGGATTCGGCAAGGATTTTACGGCCTTCCTCGACGTTGGTTCCTTCCATGCGGATGACAACCGGAACCTGCAGCTTCAGCTTGGTTGCGGCCTGGACAACGCCCTTGGCCAGAATGTCGCACCGGAGGATGCCGCCAAATACGTTGATCAGGATGCCTTTTACGGCCGGATCCTTCATGATCAGCCGGAAACCGTTCTCAATGGCCTCGGCATTGGCTCCGCCGCCGACATCCAGGAAGTTGGCGGGAGAGGCACCGGCCAGTTTGACGATATCCATGGTGGCCATGGCCAGACCGGCGCCGTTGACGATGTTGCCGACGTTGCCATCGAGGTTGATATAGTTCAGGCCAAACTGAGCGGCCTCGGCTTCGACCGGATCTTCCTCATCGATGTCACGCATTTCCTTGACATCGGGGTGACGGTACATGGCGTTGCTGTCGATGTCCATCTTGGCATCCAGGGCAAGGATATTGCCTTCGCCGGTGATGATCAGCGGGTTGATCTCAACCATGGAGCAGTCATAGGCGACGAACAGCTCATAAAGGTTCTTCACCACGGCCGACATTTGTTTGTGCAGATCTTTTTCGAGCTCAAGACCAAAGCAAACCTGGCGGGCATGGGTCGGCTGGAACCCGGT
>WRKE01000281.1 GCA_009778235.1 Pseudomonadota bacterium | reverse complement strand
GGCGCAGATCCAGGGGTTGGTCGGCGGCCACATGAGGCACCCCCAGGCCACCGCCGATATTGACCCGGCAGACCTCCCCCGCCGCTTCCACGAACCGAAGACAAAAGCTGATAATCCGCTCCAATTGCTCCAACTGCGGAGTCAGATAGCCGCAGCCGGCATGAAAATGGATCTTGGCGACCCTAAGATCATACCTCTTGGCCGTTGCCAGGGCCTCGGCAAACTGTTCCTCGTAAATGCCGAACTTGGTGGTGATAGCGCCGGCATAGTGGAGCTTGTCGTTGGCGGCCCGGCCGATCCCCATACCGGGGTTGACCCGCAGACCGATGGTGGCGCCGGGCTTGCGTGTCCCCCAGCTCCTGATGGCGTGCAGAGAGTCGCAGTTCATGAACAGCCCGTGGTAACGGGCGAGCAGGTCCAGATCCCGAGCCGAGAGGCTGGTTGCGGTCAAGGATATCTCTTCCGGCGAAAAACCGCAGCTCACCGCATGCTCCACCTCCGCCGGTGAGCAGGCATCGATGCCGCAGAGACCACTCTGCGCCAGCCAGGTCAGCAGCGGCGCGAACCGGTTGGCCTTCATGGCATAATAGAGCGAAAAACGACCGGCCAGTCCGGCAGTGGTAAGCGCGTCGTGCAGCCGCTCGATGTTCGCCCGGACCCGGGCCGCGGAATAGACAAAGGCTGGTGTGCCGAACTGGTCGGCCAGGGCCTGGACCGGCCGGCCGGCAAAAAAGAGATTGCCGTCCCGGTAGCCCAGGTCGTCCCGCTGCCACCAAGGGGAAGGAGCATTCGGCATCAACGCGGGCCCTGGTTGAGATGGGACAGGTATTGCGGCGCTGTGATCTCCCCGTTGATCATCTCCTTGCGGCCGGTGATCCATCCTCGGCAACAGTCGGCCCCGCATGAGCAAGGAAACTGCTTGAACAGCACGTCTTCGGTTTCGGCGTAATCCATATACAAAAAGGTGTTGGCCGCAATATCCTTAAGCGCCACAACCAGTAAATTCACCATGTTCAGCGAAATATTGGGCGAACAGGAATGGAGGAAAAACCCTGAAAAATAAGGATCATACAGATGAGTATCCGGGGTAAACTGCAGGGTGTGCTGGCGGATATCATGGACAAGATGCCCAGCCATCCTGGCGATGACTGCGCCTTTTGTGAAACTGCGGTAGGTCATGACACCTCGACCGACCATGTCATCCTTGAACACCACCGCAAAATCTGAATGTTTGGGAAAAAGCGGATCTCTGCCGAACATGTCCGGGTACAGCATGGGTATTTCCTTAAACATGAAAGGGATCAACTGCCTCAACAGCGCGCTGTTGCAGGGAAAAGACGTCAAAATAAAGCAGCGCTCTATACTGCTCTTCCCTGTCCTTGGCAAGAACTATAAACAGGTGGATCAAAAATTTAACCACATATTTAATTTATTGATTTTATTAAGAAAAAATCAACACGCCCCTGTGTTGGCCAGAGATATCCAACAGCCGCAAGGCCGTGGGCGAAAAAGCAAGGCAATATGGCTTGGCGCAGATCCTTGGCATGGGCCCGCATTTCCTGGGGCCTCGTCAGCAAAATGCTGTAATTTCCATGAGGTATAATATTCTGCTTGCGCCGTGGATCAATCTCTGTACCATGACCTCAGAGAAATCATTTTCCCATTTCCTCACTGTTGACCGGAGGTTCTCCATGTCAAACTGGTTTGTTGCCGCAGCCGGCAAACCCTTAGGTCCATTCACTCTTCAGCAAATCCAACACAGCCTGGCTTCAGGCCAATACAACGCGACCACCCTGGTCTGGCGCGATGGCTTCGCCGATTGGCAGCAGGCAGGCAACGTGCCGGAACTGCGGATTGACCAGGCCGCCTCTGCCCCGCCCCCGGTCTCTGGCAAGGAGGCGCACGAAATCGATTACACCATTTTCGGCCACGAGATGCAGTTCGTCGAGATTGAGCTGGATCCCCAGGAAAGCGTTGTTGCCGAGGCAGGGGCCATGATGTACATGCACGATCAGGTGACGATGGAGACGATGTTTGGTGATGGCTCCCGGGCCAGCAGTGACGGCTCCTTCTTCGACAAGGTGATCGGCGCCGGTAAACGACTGATCTCCGGCGAAGGACTGTTCATCACCATGTTCACCTTCACCGGCAGCGGCAAAGGCAAGGTGGCCTTTGCCGCCCCTTATCCGGGCAAGATCATTCCCCTGGACCTCTCCCAATACAACGGCCGGATCATCTGCCAAAAGGATGCCTTTCTCTGTGCGGCCAAGGGCGTTTCATTGGGGATCGCCTTTCAGAAAAAAATCGGGGTGGCCATGTTCGGCGGCGAAGGATTCATCATGCAGCAGTTGGACGGGGATGGCCTGGTCTTCGTCCATGCCGGCGGCACCATCATCGAGAAGGAATTGGCCGCCGGCGAACTTGTGCGGGTAGATACCGGCTGCCTGGTGGCCTTGACCGCCTCGGTGGAATATGATATTGAATTTGTCGGCAATATCAAGTCAGCAATTTTTGGCGGCGAAGGCTTCTTTTTTGCCACCTTGCGCGGGCCGGGACATGTCTGGCTGCAATCCCTGCCCTTCTCCCGTCTGGCCGGACGCATCTGGGAAGCCGCGCCTCAGACCGGAGGAGGAGGCCGGGACGAAGGTTCGGTCCTGGGCAGGCTGGCCGACACCTTTAAACGATAATCCATGTGCCGCCGCAGACAGGGCGCGAACGGATCAGCCCTGCCTGTGGTGGAGTAGCGGCGGCCTTCAGCGCTGTTCCTCTAAAAACGACTGCATCCCCCGACTGATGCCGAGGCGCCCGGCCAATTGGTCGAGCCAGGTCCGTTCCGCCTCGGTATCGATAGTGATGGCAGTGGCGGCCAGCATGTACATGGTTTTCGCCACCGCCGGATCAACGATACCCTCGGTCAGCTCCTCAATGCTCCTGGGCCGCTGGAGTTCTCCCAACAGAAACATCTTCTCCTCCTGGGTCAATTCCGTGACTCGCAGGCGATCCAGCACAGCTTTCTCCTCTTCGGCATCCATCTCTCCGTCGGCATAGGCTGCGGCCACCATGGCCTGAATCATGCGGGTTGCCAGTGCCCTGTCATCAAGCCCGCCGGGCACAGGTGAATATGGCTGGCCGGTTACCGCTGCTGCGGGGAGCGGAGGTGGGGTTGCGGGACGGCCGATGTCGGCGCCCGGCACAGGCGGAGGCTGTCCCTGACCGCCGGCGGCAGATCGCGATACTTGCTGTTGCCAAATCTCGTAGGCGCCCACCCCAAGTCCGATGATCGTCATCAGGCCAGTACCGCCACCCAGCCCGCCCAGGCTCGAAGTTTTGCCGACTCCCCACGAGCCGCCCTTGCTGACCACTTCGCCCACCATTTTTGCCAACAGCCTTTCCGCATTAAACACGCCCTACCTCCTGCTGATATATATGCCCCATGGTTGCCGGCGGAAACCGCCGCCCGTATCCCTGCATTTTCACCCTCAGCCCAACCAAGCGACCTCGCAATCCCTCATATTTCGTCTTGTCTCTCCGGATTATGATGGCGTATAGTAGAGGTATGCACAACACCATTTTTTCCTCCAGCCGATGTTGACTGCTACCACCTCCGCCAGCACCTCCCCAATCAGCACCTACGACCGCCATGGCCGGCCGGAAATCCCCCTGCGCGCGGAGCTGTCACATCCTGGGGCAGCCTTCAGCAATCAGGACGACACCACCACCGACCAGCGCCAAGACCAGGTGAGCTTGTCGATGGATGGCCTCGAAAAATCACGGGAAACTGGGCGCCGCGGCCAGGAGGCCACCTCGAAAGAGGCTATCCAGAAAATGGCGCCAGTCAAGCAAACCGCCTCCCCGGCCGAACCGGAGCGGACCGGCCACGCCATTGCCGCCAACGTTGCAGCCACGGCAAGCGAGCAACGCATGACCGTGAACCTTTTCGCCTGACCAGCCCCCCAGTTCAACCAACGGCACCAACCATGCAAGCCAGCGATTATCTTAACGATCTCTTTTCCTATATCGACCGGTCTCCGACCGCCTACCATGCGGTGGCAAACAGCGCGGCCTTGCTGCGGAATCACGGCTTTAATCGTCTGCGCGAGGCCGACACCTGGGGTACCCTTGCCCCGGGCTCCTATTACCTCACCCGCGACGATTCCAGCCTCATCGCCTTTACCCTGGCCCACAGTTCGCAGACCGGCGCCCCGCTCCGCATGGCCGGCGCGCACACCGACAGTCCGGGACTGAAAATCAAACCCCATCCTGTCCGGATGAGGCATGGCTGCGCACAGATAGGGGTCGAGGTGTACGGCGGTGCCTTGCTCGCCCCCTGGTTCGACCGCCCGCTCTCCATTGCCGGACGGGTCAGTTGGAGCGGGAGCGACGGTGCCTTGCGCTGCAGCCTGATCGACTGCCAGCGGCCCTTGGCGGTCATCCCCAGTCTGGCCATCCACTTTGACCGCGAGGCCAACGACAAAAAATGCATCAACAAACAGACCGACCTGATGCCGCTGGTGGCGCTGTCGCCTGAAACCGAGCCCTTGGATTTCCACGCGCTGCTCCGCGACGAACTAGCCGGTCGTCATCCCGAGGCCGCCCAGGCGCCCATCCTGGCGTTCGATCTATTCCTGTACGATGCCCAACCGCTGTGCCGGGTTGGCCTGCATGGCGAGTTCGTCACCGGTGCCAGGCTGGACAATCTGCTTTCCTGCCACGCCATCCTCCAAGCCCTGGTGCAATCCGGAGCGGACCAGAACCGGCTCATTATTCTCAACGATCACGAGGAGGTGGGCAGCCTGTCCGCTGTCGGAGCGCAGGGTCCTTTCCTGCAAAGCGTGCTGGAGCGCCTGTACCCTGACACCGGCCTGCGCCAGCAGGTAATCTCCGGCTCGCTGTTCGTCTCGGCGGACAATGGACACGCGGTGCACCCCAACTTTGCCGCTAAACATGATCCCGAGCATTTGCCTCAACTCAACAGTGGGCCAGTCATCAAAACAAATGCCAATCAGCGGTATGCCACCAACAGTTTGACCAGCGCTCTGTTCCGCCGCTTCTGCGCCAAGGCCGGGGTGCCCTGCCAGCAGTTTGTCATGCGCAACGATCTGACCAGCGGTTCCACCATCGGTCCCCTGACCGCGGCCGAACTCGGCGTTTCCACCGTCGACGTGGGGGTACCGCAACTGGCCATGCACTCGATCCGGGAAACAATCGGCCATCTTGACGGCTGGTATCTGCTGCGTGCCCTGGCCGCCTTTTTCTCGGAAGAAGACCAAGACATCCGCTGTCCCGAAGCTTATCCCTGAACCCCGCCTTCTCGGGAAGGAATGCTGAAAACAACCAGCATCGACATGGATACAATGTATGTCGCTGAGTGTTGCACTATCTGCTTGCCGGAGAATGACCAAAACGGCTCGTTTGATGGAGGCACTGGCCGAACGAGCGAACAAGCCATCTTGCTCAGGTCAAAATGCATTGCTCCAATGGATCAAGCGGCATCCTGTTCACCTGCTTCCGGCAAGGCAACTTCTGCGTTGGGTTTATTCTTCACCGGCCAGGACAATAAACTGCAGAAATAGAATTAACCACCAAATTATCAACGAATTACCAAGACGATCATTTTCCAGGACGGTTATTGCGGCTACCAGCATACTGAAGGCAACGGCGATCCTGCTGTTTTCTCATATCGAGGCCCTGGCCGGCGAAAACGATTAAAAGGAAGCACGTCAAAGCAAACCTGCCAAGTTACATTGATACCTACTTTTTTATCTAATTTTTTCTTGCCCGCCACCTTCCATCGAGGTACGCTTTAAAGCTCAGTGAGGAGAGAGTGCGGCTTTTGTTTGGACAGACGCAGCGAGAAGAATGTTACTGTTTTTGGGCGGTTGCCGCCCTGGGCCCGTTGGGAGTCTCTTCCCAACTCTTTATTGGAGGAAGCAATGTCTTACGTAGATAACGTTATCAGCGAGATCAAAAAATCCAGCCCAGCTCAAGTTGAGTTTCACCAGGCCGCCACCGAGGTACTGAACTCCCTGCGTCCGCTGCTGCAAAAAGAACCCAAATATGAAAAAAACAAAATCTTGGAACGCCTTGTCGAGCCTGAGCGGCAAATCACCTTCCGGGTCGCCTGGATCGACGACAAGGGTGAGATCCAGGTCAACCGAGGTTATCGTGTCCAGTTCAACTCGGCCATCGGCCCCTACAAGGGGGGGCTTCGCCTGCACCCCAGCGTGACCACCGGCACGATCAAATTTTTAGGCTTTGAGCAAATTTTCAAGAATTCCCTGACCGGACTGGCCATCGGTGGAGCCAAGGGCGGAGCCAAATTTGATCCCAAGGGAAAATCTGACAACGAGATCATGCGCTTCTGCCAGGCTTTCATGACCGAACTGTTCCGCCATGTCGGCCCCACCGTTGACGTGCCTGCCGGAGATATCGGCGTGGGTGGCAGGGAAATCGGTTATATGTACGGACAGTACAAACGCCTCACCACCAGCCACGACGGCGTACTCACGGGAAAAGGTATAAATTACGGGGGATCCCTTGCCCGGACCGAAGCCACCGGCTACGGCCTGGTCTATTTCGCGGAAGAGATGATGAACGACCGCGGCAATTCGCTGGCCGGAAAGATCTGCGCCGTATCGGGCGCCGGCAACGTGGCCATCTACACGGTCGACAAACTGCAGCAAATCGGGGCCAAACCGGTGACCGTGTCCGACTCCCGCGGCATGATCCACCACGCCGCAGGCATCGACCTGGCTGCGCTGCGTCAGACCAAGGAAGTGGAACGCGCTTCCCTGACCCGCTACCTGGAGCTTTGCCCGGACGCCAAATATATCCCTGTGTCCGAATACCCAAAAGGCAGAAACATGGTCTGGTCTGTCCCCTGCTTTGCCGCCTTTCCCGCAGCCACCCAGAACGAGCTCAACGCGGCCGACGCCGCGGAATTGCTGAAAAACGGCTGCCAGTGCGTGAGCGAAGGCGCCAATATGCCCTCCACCCTGGAGGCGGTGGATCTGATCCTGAAGGCTAAAATCGCCTTTGGTCCGGCCAAGGCCGCCAATGCGGGTGGCGTGTCCACCAGCCAGTTGGAAATGGCCCAGAACGCCAGCATGCAGCAGTGGAGCTTTGAAGAGGTCGACCAAAAGCTGCGCGGCATCATGAGCGGCATTTTCCGGAACGCCAATGAAACAGCCAAGGAATTCGGCGAAGCCGGCAACCTGGTGCTGGGGGCGAATATCGCCGGGTTCCGCAAGGTTGCGGATACCATGATTTCGCTTGGCGTCTATTAAGCTTGCGTCCCTTTAGGTGGAACTAGAAAAGCGGGGGCCTTATGGCTCCCGCTTTTTTTGTTGATCTTGCTACCTTTATCAACACGGCCATTCATCACCGAAAACGATCTCATTTGGACGCATGCGCCATAATGCGCATGTAGTCATCGTGCCGCTGCATGCGATCGTCGAGCAGTTTGTTGTCAACAAAACCGCAGGTATTGACCTTGCAGTACATCCCATTGGAGACAAAATTGTACACCATGGCCGGGATATCGTAATGGTGCATCACAGCGTATTTCTTCGCTTTGCCCTCCTCTATGATCATGATCCTGTTCATGTGTATGTTATCGTTGCTGTTATCGAGATAGCGCAGCTTCTGAAAACTCCGCCGCCCATGTTGTCCCGGAGGCAGATGGTCGCTCACCAGGATGATCAGGCTCTTGGGATCGAGTTCGATCAAGCGATTGACGTAGTCGGCCACTGCCTGGGTGCGATAAAACATCTGATTTGCCGCCCGCTCAAGTTGTTCATCCTGGAAATTGGAAATCATCTTCAGAACTTTTGGCCTTTTCGCTTCGTTGATGAGGTGCGGGAAATGCCCGTAAACGGTCAGCACGTAGTTCAGGAGAGGCGGCGCGTCTTTTTCCCGCAGCAGCGGAGTGATGTATTCGAGGTTCTGGGAAAAGATGTTGCCGTCAAACATGTATTCCTCCTCACTGGAGGTGTCCCCCTTGCTCAGATAAGTATCCGTGTCGCTGGGCGCGAATTCGCGCGGAAAGAAAATTTTGGCGAATCCTATGCCGCGATAGGCATTTTGCTCATTGAAGAAACTGGGCTTAAAGGCATTGGAGGCCATGGTCTGGTAACCGGCCAATTGCAGCTTGCCAGGAAGGCAGTAGGCGGCTGCAGGCCCGGTAAAGCTGTTGAACTCCATGCCGAGCATCTCCTCGAAGGCCGGTGCGCCGCACAGCACCTCGAATTCCGCCTGGGCGGTCTTGCCGCCCACCACGGGCGAGAGCGAAAAGCCCAGCTTGTTTGCGCCAAACAGTTTCCTGAAATCCGGATGGAGTGGGTTTTTGGTGTAGGTGGCGGCCTTGAACAGGGTGGGATCAAGAAAACTTTCCAACACCACCAGATGAATATTGCGTTTGGGGCCGCCGGTCTGTTTGAGCCAGGCGGCAAATTTCCTCGCCTGCTCTTCATATTGCTCGCGATTGTGAAACAGTTCTGTCCTCGCGTGAGCAAGATGCCGTTCTGCTTCTCGATAGAGCAGCATCATGAAACGGCCGTTGTTATCGACGGTGTCTTTATCGGACCAATTGACGATCTCCTGGCCCACCTTGCGATACCCGTCGATGTACTGTTCGGGGAAATATCTGGTCGTGGCAATCAGCACGGCTAGCGGCAGCGCCCCGGCCAAGGGAATCCAAAATCTGCGATAGTCGATCGACCAGACGAAGAACCCCAGCGGCAGCACGACCAAGAGCAGCAGGGTGACAATATACGGCCAAGTCAGTACCGAGAGCAGTTCGGGAACTTCGGCCAGTTCCGCGAACCGGAAGATACTGCTGTACATCAGATAATAGATATCCTGACCCAGATAAGCCAAAAGCAAGGGTATCGCCGCCAGCAGCGCCTGCCAGCGGGACGGGCGCAGAATCTTGTTGAAATAGCCGTAGAGATAGAGCAGGAACAGCAACTCCAGATACTCTTTTTTCAGATAGACCCCTCTGGCTTGGTCCAACTGAAACAGCCACATCGACCGAAGCTCTATGGCGCCGAACATGCCTCCCAGTCCACCTAGGGCGAGGATGATCAACGAGTAGGCGTAAACCCCTATGATGAAGGCTGTGTACCGGTTGAAGAGCAAAAGAACAATCGTGCTGACGACACTCCGCACGACCTTGCGCACGTTTGCCGCGATAATGTGGAGGATAGCCATGGATGGTCTGCAGAGAAAACGGGTGAAAGATGCCTGCCTCTCAGGCGCGAACCGACCGGCACAACAACGGGGCGGATTCATCAATGGCAGTCACTATCCTAGGAGAAAAATGATCCGTCAACAGATATTTTGCTGCCACATCATGGTATAGCCGGTGGCTTGCTTTTTGCGCCATGGAGTCGAACCTGTTTGACAAGCGTCCGCTGGTTCAGTAATGGTGAACACCGGATTGCACCCCGCTTTTTGCCCGGTCTTCAAGGAAAGGACAAATCATGACCGCCACCCTCATTCAGCGCACGGCCTCGGCCTATACCTATCCCCTGTTGATCAAAAATTTGTTGTTCGCCCCGGCGGTCGACAACCCCGACCAGGAGATTGTCTATCGCGATCAATTCCGCTACACCTACCGTGATTTCCGTAAGCGGGTGCACCGGCTGGCCAACGCCCTCACCGTGCTGGGGGTAAAACCGGGCGACACCGTGGCCGTGATGGACTGGGACAGCCACCGTTACCTTGAATGCTTCTTTGCCGTGCCGATGATGGGCGCGATCCTCCACACCATCAATGTCCGGCTGTCTCCGGAGCAGATTCTCTACACCATCGACCACGCCGAAGACGACTATCTCCTGCTCAACGACGAATTCCTGCCGATCATCGAGCAGATCAAAGGACGGATCGACACGGTCCAAGGCTATGTCCTGCTCACCGACCTCGACCAACGGCCCCAAACCCTCCTCCCCCTGATCGGAGAATACGAAGAGTTGCTGACCCAAGCCGGCGACCACTTCGATTTTACGGATTTCGACGAAAACACCCGGGCCACTACCTTTTACACCACCGGCACCACCGGCATGCCCAAAGGCGTCTATTTCAGCCACCGCCAACTGGTGCTGCACACCCTGGCCAGTCTGGTCGCGTTCGGCACCCCGGTAAGCCAGGGAAGAATGCATCAGCAAGACGTCTATCTGCCCCTGACCCCCATGTTCCACGTCCACGCCTGGGGGCTCCCCTATGTCGCCACCGCGCTCGGCATCAAGCAGGTGTACCCCGGCAAATACGCCCCCGGCCCGATCCTCCAATTGGTGGTCCGGGAAGGGGCGACCTTTTCGCATTGCGTGCCCACGGTCATGCACATGCTGATCAACCACCCCAGTTTTGAGGAGCTCGACCTGTCCGGCTGGAAGGTGATGGTCGGCGGTTCAGCCCTGACCAAGACCATGTGCCAGAAGCTGCTCAGCCACGGCATCGACATCTTCACCGCCTACGGCATGTCCGAGACCTGCCCGGTCCTGACCACGGCCCATATCGACCGAGACGACCTGAGCCAAGAGGATGAGACAACCATGCGCTGCAAGGCCGGCCGGCCGATTCCGTTGGTGCGGTTGCACCTGATGGACGAACAGATGAACGAGGTGGCCCACGACGGCGAGCAGGTCGCTGAGCTGGTGGTCCGGGCACCCTGGCTGACCCAGGGGTACCTCAAAGACCAGCGCAATTCGGAAAATCTGTGGAGGGGCGGCTACCTGCACACCGGGGACGTGGCCAATATCGATGAGCAGGGCCGGGTCAACATCACCGACCGGATCAAGGATGTGATCAAGAGCGGCGGCGAATGGCTCAGTTCACTCGAATTGGAGGATGCGCTCGGCCTCCATCCGGCCGTGGCCGAAGTGGCGGTGATCGGCATGATTGACAAAAAATGGGGTGAGCGGCCCCTGGCCCTGGTGGTGCCGAAAAAAGGGGTGGCCCCCCCGACGCCCCGGCAGTTGGTGAGCCATACCAATCAGTTCATCGGCAAGGGGCTTTTGTCCAAGCAGGCCATGTTGCTCAAGGTCAGGTTGGTCGAATCCATCGACAAGACCAGTGTCGGCAAGACCGACAAGAAACTCCTGCGCGCCAAGCATCTGGGATAGAAAAGCCCTGGCACATGGTATGGAAAAAGGGGGCCAGCGGGATATTCTCTCTCCCGCACCCCCCCTTTCTGGCGCCGCCGCCTCACCCCTTCGGCCGAAACAGGGCGCAGGCCTCGACATCCTCGCCCAGTCGGCAGGAAATGGCGACAAGGGCCTGATCCTCGGTGGCAAAGATATTCTGTTCCCCGATAAAGCCATCCAGGCCGGTTGCCCGCATGACATCGAGCACCTGCTTTTTCAAACCGGAAAAGACCACCTCCACCCCGGACTGTTGCAATTGGCCCACCAGGTTGTGCAGCATCTCCTCGCCCGACGAGTCGATGGAATTGATGGCGTCGGCAACCACCAATAGGAACCTGGCCTCACGATGATCGGCCATGGCTCCTAAGACCGCGTCCTCGAAATGGGCGATATTGGCGAAATAGAGCGAGCCGTCAAAACGGATGGCCACCACATTGGTCGAGGTGACCAGTTGAGGGTTGTATTTAACATCCCGCAGGGTTCCATCCTCGTGACGGCCAAGGATGGCAACCCGCGGCGCCATGGTACGGTACAGGTAATGGCCGATGGCCAGCAGTGCCCCGATGATCACCCCTTTATCGAGGTGGGGTGCGGCCAGAAGGGTGACGACAAAGGTGGTCAGGGCCACGATGCCGTCTGCCCGGTTGGCCTTCCAGGTATGCCGGAATGCCTGAAAGGTGATCAGGCCCGAGACCGCCAAAAGGTTGTTGGCCGCCAGCACCGCCTG
>WRKE01000280.1 GCA_009778235.1 Pseudomonadota bacterium | reverse complement strand
CAGCCGCCCATCGTCTTCGACTGCCGGATGAAGCCCTGGTACACCGAAGTGCTTGAGGTTGATCCGGCCACCAGGCAGTTGGTGGACGAAAAGATCGCCACCATCCTGCCCGCTGGCTACCGCTGACAGGGACCAACCCGCACCGACAATCAATCGTATCGCCACCATGGAAGAGCGGCTGCAGAAAATTCTTGCCAAGGCCGGCATTGCCTCAAGAAGACAAGCCGAGCAGTTGATCCGCGCCGGCAGGATCCAGATCAATGATCAGGTGGTGGTGGAAATGGGGTGCAGGGCCGACCCCGGCCGCGACCGGATCACCTGTGACGGCAAACCGATCGTCTTTGAAGAAAAAATATACGTACTGCTCAATAAGCCGGCAGGTTATGTCACCACCCTCGCCGACCCCCAGGGCCGGCCCATGGTCTCCGATCTCCTCACCGGGATCACGGAGCGGCTTTTCCCGGTGGGCAGATTGGATCTCGACACCGAGGGGGCGCTGCTCATGACCAACGATGGCAACCTGGCCAACCGCATTCTCCATCCTCGCTTCGAGGTCAACAAAACCTATGAGGCCCTGGTGTCAGGTTTTCCCGCAAAAGAAAAACTCGCCCTTCTTGCGCAAGGAATCATGGTCGACGGCATCAAAACCCAGCCTGCCCGGGTGCGGGTCCTGCAACGGCATGCAGGGGCAAGCCTGATAGAAATCACCATCCACGAAGGCAAAAAACGGCAGGTCCGCAAGATGTTTCAGGCCATCGGCCATCGGGTCTTGCATTTGAAAAGAACGGCGTACGGTCGACTATCGCTGGGCTCACTTGCCCTTGGAAAATTCAGGGTTTTGTCAGCGGATGAGCTAAAAAAAATTTTTAGTACGAAATCCCCTTTACAATCAAAAACATAACTGATTAAATTTACAATAACACTTTAAAATCAACTCTTTTTATAAAGACAGAAGCAGCAACCCCATCTTCAAAGGGGAAAAAGCGGGTATTGTACATCGAGTGCAGAGGATACTGGGGGAAAACGGAATGAACAAATCGGAATTGATTGAAGCTCTCGCCGAAGCGATGAATCTTCCTATCCGCGAGGCCGCCTCAATCACCAACACCATCATCGAAACCATGAGTGACGCGCTGGCTCGGGGCGAATCAATAGAAATTCGCGGATTTGGCAGCTTTGTCGTCAAAGAGTACGCTTCGTATACCGGTCGCAACCCCAAGACCGGAGAGAAGATCAAAGTGAAGCCCAAAAGACTCCCTTTCTTCAAGGTTGGCAAGGATCTGCGGGAACAGGTCAATAAACACCTCAAGTAGCCCCGCCCGTTTCCACTTACCCATCCTCCTGGCCGTCGATGACCTCGCCGACCAGATCATAGGTGTGTGCCTCTGTAATACGAACCATGACGATATCGCCGGGGTTGACCTGTCCTGAAGTGATATAAACGCACCCATCGATTTCAGGGGCCTGAAACCTTGTCCTGCCTTCCAGGAGCAAATCGCTCTCCTCACTGACCCCTTCGATCAGCACTGGCTCAAGCCGCCCCACATACCGCCGCTGCCGCTGTTCACTGATCAGGGCCTGGGCCGCCATCACCCGCTGATAGCGAGATTCTTTCTCCTCGTCCGCCACCTTGTCCGGCAACTGGGCCGCCGGGCTGCCGTCTTCGTCCTGGTACTGGAAAACCCCGACATGGTCGAGTTGCCAGGCGTGCAATGAATCGATCAATTCCGTCACATCGTCATCGGTTTCGCCGGGAAAACCAACCAGCATGGTGGTGCGGATGGCGCAGGTCGGCACCTGGGTACGGATCCGGCGGGCCAGGTCATCCAGCACCCCATGGCGATAGTGACGGTTCATCGCCGCCAGCATGCGGTCACTGACGTGCTGAAAGGGGATGTCGAGATAGGGGAGAAGACGCGGCTGCCTTGCCATGAGATCCAGGAGTTCGTCGGTTATGCCGGATGGATAGAGATAGAGCAGGCGTACCCAAGGGATGCTGGTTTTTGCCAGCAGTTCCCGGAGCAGGCAGGTCAAGGTCTTCGGCTGGCCGAGGTCGCGGCCGTAGGCGGTCAGATCCTGGGCGATCAAGGAAAGCTCGCGGACACCCGCTTGCTCGAGGCGGATGGCCTCGGCAGTCAGATCGGCGATGGTCCGGCTGCGCAATCGTCCGCGGATCGAGGGAATCATGCAGTAGGCACACCGATTGTCACAACCTTCGGTTATCTTCAAATAGGCCCTGAACGGCGGGGTGGCAATCCGGCGCCCCACACGGTGATCCATCAGATAGGAGGCAAGGCCGGGACGGGTGACGATGCGGGGCGTAGCGCCTAAACCGTCGACCAGTTCGCTGATCCGCGGGAAATCGTCGAGACCGACAAAGAGATCGACCTCGGGCAGCTCGGCGATGAGTTCCGCGCCGTAGCGTTGCACCATACAACCGGTGACCACCAACCGCTGGTCCGGATTGATTTCCTTGAAGGCCGCCAGCTCAAGAATCGTATCAATGGCCTCTTCCACTGCAGGGCGGATGAAGCCGCAGGTGTTGACCACCATGACCGCGGCCTGCTCCCCGTCCTGTACCACGGTATAGCCGGCTTGCTCGAAATCGGCGAGCATCACCTCGGAATCAACAAGATTTTTGGGACAGCCCAAGCTGACCATGTACAAGGTTTTCATGCGATCTTGCCATCTTGAATGAGAGAACAGAGGCTTGCGAGTATTTGCCGGGACTGGTTTTGAAAGCGTTTGCGGTGCATTTGCGGCGACCAGGAGCGATGAAACAACTCATCGGAGACCAGCATCACCGCGGCCAGGTCGACTTGCCGAAAGGCAGCCACCGCCCGCAAGGCGGTATACTCCATATCAACGGCCAGGATGCCCTGGACCCTGTAGCGCTCGACCTTCTCCCGAGTTTCCCGGTATACCGCATCAGTGGTCCAGATCATCCCCTGTTTGAGTTGGGGAAAACCATCTGACGCGGCCAAGGCGGTGACGAGCAGAGGGTGCAGGGAGCCATCATTGCTTGCAGCCGGCTGCGGATAGTGGCAACTGGTCCCTTCTTCGCTCACTCCTCCGGAGGGGATAAACAGCTCGCCAGTGGCAAGGGTCGGGTGGAGCGATCCGCACCAGCCGTAGACAACAATCCGGCGCGCCCCCAGTACGATCAATTTCTCCAGGCAGATAGCGGCCATGGGCGCACCGACCGCCGGCCCGGCCAGAAAAAAAGAGTCATTGGCCAACAACTCTGCATGGAAGAGTCCATGCCGCCTTAGGCCATGGTGGCGGGCAAGCGGGACAAAACCGGTAGTGTCGGCGGGATTGACCGCCAAGATACCGAGAGGAGGCAGTTGCGGATCTTTCGGGCCCCTGACAGGGTTGATCATGCAGTCGGACATGGGGCAGCGGAGCAATCGGCAGAGTGAACGAAAAACGCTCCGGCAAACGATGGCTAGAGCAATTTTGATTTAATCAACTGCATTTCTGGATTGGAACAATGCTCCTCGCAATGACGCCACAATGAAATGCCTGGCCGACGTCATTGCGAGTGAAACGAATCCAGAGCTGCATCCGTGCTGGGCGCAGCATAAAAAAAAGGGCTACGGCAATACCGCAGCCCTTGATCGGGAAGCTCCCGCCGATCGTTCGATAAAAAAGATTACAGACCGAGCGCCGCCTTGAAGGGGTTGGCATACAGCAGGATGAAGGCGATAACCAGACCGTAAATGGCGATGGACTCGCACAGGGCCATACCAAGGATCATGGTGGTGGTGATCGCGCCCTTTGCTTCCGGATTGCGGGCAACGCCGTCGCAAGCGCCACGCAGACCGTTACCCATACCAATGCCAGCGCCAAAACCTGCAAGGCCGATGCTGAGAGCCGCGCCGATACAAATCAGAGCAAGACTAAGTTTGTCCATTGTTGTGTTCCTCCCTACTCAAAAAGTTATATAAAAGTTGGCCTTCTTCTCCGTTGAACGGAACTGTCAAAAGCTATTTAATGGGCATGCTCCATCGCTCCCGCACAATAGAGGAGGGAGAGCAGGACAAAAACCACCGCCTGGATAACTGAGACCAACACACCCAGGCAGAGGATGGGCAACGGCGCAAAGAAGGCGCCGGCCAGCATGAAGAGCACGCCGAGCAGAACCTCTTTGGCAAGGATGTTGCCGAAAAGACGCATGGAGAGCGAGATCAACCGGGCAAAGTTGCTGATCACCTCCAAAAGGAACATGAAAGGCGCCAACCACTTATTCGGCCCCATGAAATGTTTGTAATAATGGAGCCCGTGGTATCTGAATCCGAGCACGTGGTGCGTCACCCAGACAATGATGGTCATCGCCAGGGTGATATTGAGGCTGGAGGTGGGCGACATGAATCCGGGAATGAGCCCGATCATATTGGCAATGATGATATAGAAGAAAAAGGTGGCCATCATCGGGAACAGCATTTTGGCGCCCTTCTCCCCCAGATTCTCGGAGCAGAAATCCATCAGGCCGCCAACCATCACTTCCCAGAAATTCTGGCCGCTGCCCGGCACCATCTCCAGTTTGCCCATGGTCAACTTGGGCACGATAATGAGAAAAGCCATGACCATCCAGGTATAGGTCATGTAGGGTTCGCAGATCTTCTCCAGCATGGTCGCGCCCACCGGGGTATGGGGGACCGGCAAACCCAATGCTTCAAGAATCAACGAAATAAATAGTATCGGATGTTCCATAGCCTGTTTCTCCTCACACTTTATCCGGCAACCAGCGGCGTCCTGCACCCAAGCCGATAATCACCACACTGACCATCACCGTTGCAAACCCCACGACCAGCCCGATCGGATCGATCGGCATCCATGAGGCCAGCACAAATAACAATAAACCCACCACCACCAGCCGCCCGAAAGATCTGAGCAGAAAGCGGGTCTTCTCGATGTTGAGCACTCCATCGCCGCCGACCTCTCCGATTCGCCGCAGCAATCGGCGCGTATCCTTCTGCATCAGCCAGAAACTGCCGTTGACCAGCAAGCCGCCAACCAGCATGGAACGGGCAAAAACCCATCCTTGCAGCAAATAACCGCCCGCCACCAGCACCACCAGCAGCACCATGCTAGCCACAGTCACCTTGCGCACGATCATCAGGTCGTCTATCTGGTCGAGCGTCTGGCCAGCGCCATTTCCCTGCTCACCCATCTTCTATTTTCCTGGTCAATTCCCAGAGGCCCTTGAATCCGGCCGCAATCCCGAATCCCAAAAAAATAAAAGTCAGATACGGCGCTGTTTTTCCTGCAAACACCTTGTTGTCAAGCGCCCAGCCCATGCCGAAGCCAATCAGGATGGAAAAAACAAAGCTCATGCCTGCCTGACTGTAGACCGCCAACTGCCTGAACATTTCCCTGCGGTCATCCGCCATGGTGATTTTCAGCCTCCCTCAGCCGGACCGTAACAGCAGCTACAGGTAGCACGCGCCTTCGGCAAACGCAATATTTTTTTAATTAATCCATCAATTTTTTGAATAACGATTCAGTCATGTCCAAGGCCTTTTGCAGGCATTGCCGATCATGGGCGGCCGAGACAAATGCGGCTTCAAACTGGGATGGCGCCAGCCATATCCCACCGGCGAGCATCTGGCGAAAGTAGCGTCCGTACAAACCGGTATCGGCACGCAGGGCCGAGGTGAAATCGACCACCGGATCCGCGGTAAAAAAACAGGTCAGCATGGAGCCAACCCGGTTTAAGGTGGTGGGCACCCTTGACCTGGCCGCGATTTTTTCCAGTTCAGCGCCAAACCAGGCGCTTTTTTCCTCCAGCTCCTCATAAAAACCGGGCCGCCGAACCACCTGGAGCATTGCCAGTCCCGCTGCCATGGCCAAAGGATTGCCGGACAGGGTCCCGGCCTGGTAGACCGGCCCGTCGGGCGCGACCATTGACATGATTTCCCGCTTGCCGCCATAGGCTCCCACCGGCAGACCACCGCCAATGATCTTGCCTAAGCAAGTCAGGTCGGGGAGGATGCCGAACCGTTCCTGGGCCCCACCCAAGGCCAAGCGGAACCCGGTAATGACCTCGTCGAAAATCAGCACGATCCCGAGTTCGCTGGTCAACTCCCGCAAGACCCGCAGAAAACCGGGCTGCGGCGCCACTACTCCCATATTGCCGGCCACGGGCTCGACAATCACGCAGGCGATGTCAAGGCTAGGATCACGCAGGGTCTGCTCCAGGATCACCACATCGTTGTAGGGAATGGACACGGTATTGCGAACGATATCATCGGGCACACCCGGACTTCCTGGAATCCCGAGGGTAATCACCCCCGAGCCCGCCTTCACCAGGAAGGAATCGGCATGCCCGTGGTAGCAGCCATCGAATTTAACCACCACCTTGCGGCCGGTATACCCCCTGGCCAGTCGGACCGCGCTCATGGTTGCCTCGGTGCCGGAGTTGACCAGACGGACCATGTCGATCGAGGGCACTGCCGCGCAAATCTGAGCCGCCAGATCCACCTCCAACGGCGAGGGCGCGCCGAAACTGGTGCCATCCATCGCGGTCCGGCGGATCGCCTCCAACACCTCCGGATGGGCGTGGCCGATGATCATCGGCCCCCAGGAACCTACAAAATCAAGGAAGACATTGCCATCAACGTCGGTGATCGTGCATCCCGAGGCCTTGGCCACGAACAGGGGATCGCAGCCCACCGAACGGCAGGCCCTGACCGGCGAATTAACGCCCCCTGGGATACGTGTTTTCGCTTGGGAGAACAGTTGGGCAGATGCTTCGGTCTTCATCTAACTCTCACTGGGTATAAGGTTTGGGCAGTGGCGCCAATAGCTCGGCTGTCCTTTATAGCATGGCTTTTTTTCCCCTGTCAAAACGAAAACGACTTAGACTCCGGGCCCAGGCACCCGCCCGGGATCAATTTTCTCTTGTCACCATGGGGTCCGCAAGGTATTATGTCAGCCGTTGCAAAGCATCACCGGATAACCATCTAAAATTTATCGCTTTTTACCTAAGCCCTGCGACGGCTACTCACAAGGAGAGAAACGATGGCAAGCGACAAGGTCATCCATATTTCTGATAGCGAATTTGATACTACAATCATCAGCAATACCCTCCCCTGTCTCGTCGATTTCTGGGCACCTTGGTGCGGCCCGTGTAAGGCCATCGGCCCGGTGATCGACGAACTGGCAGCGGAATTCGATGGCAAGGTTATCATCGCCAAGATGAATGTGGACGACAACCCCGCCACCCCCGGTCGGTTCGGCATCCGGGCCATCCCCACCCTCATCCTCTTCAAAGGCGGCGAGGTGGTCGATCAGATCACCGGCGCGGTCGGCAAGTCGCAACTCCAGGATCTCATCAAGAAAGCCCTTTGATTCCCTATCGTTTTGGCACGGTTTTTTGCATTACGCGAAAAACCGTGCCGTCTTTTTGGCGGCACCTTCCATGCAGCAGGCCCAGTATCAACTGATCATTGTCGGTGGCGGACCAGCGGGTTTAACCGCCGGCCTGTATGCCGCCCGTGACCGTCTCAAGGTGCTGCTCGTTGAAAAGGGAGCCACCGGCGGCCAGGTGCTGGCCACAGACTGGGTCGACAATTACCCGGGTTTCATCGAGGGGCTGTCAGGCTTTGACCTGATGGACAAGATGGCCGCCCATGCCGATCGCTTTGGCCTGGCGAAAAAGTCCGCCACCATTGCCTCCTTGGACCTGGCCGGTGAAATTAAATCCATCACCCTGGAAAACGGCGAAGTGCTCACCGCCACCACCGTTATTCTCTGTACCGGTGCCAGGCCGCGCAAACTGGACATTCCCGGCGAATACGAATTCACCGGTCGGGGTGTTTCCTTTTGTGCCACCTGCGACGGCCCCTTTTACCGCAACCAAAACATCGCCGTGGTCGGGGGCGGCAACACCGCCATTCAGGATGGACTGCACCTGACCAAATTTGCTCAAAAAGTCACAATCATCCATCGGCGGGGCGAACTGCGTGCCTCCAAAATTCTGCAGGAAAAGGCCTTTGCCAACCCAAAAATTGATTTCATCTGGAACACCGAGGTGCTTGAAGTCCGGGGAGACAAGCACGGAGTCGACGGCCTGCTGCTCAGGGACCACCACGGCGACGAAGCACTCCTCAAAGTCACCGGCCTGTTCGTGCTGATCGGCATCACCCCGAACAATGAGCTGTTGCTCGCCAATTCCTTGCAAACCGACAAGGGCGGCTTCGTCATCACCGATGAAGAAATGGCCACCTCCATCCCTGGTGTCTTTGCCGCCGGCGACATTCGCTCCAAACGATCCCGGCAGATTATCAATGCCGCCGGTGAAGGCGCGGTCGCCGAACTCTCAGTCGAGCATTATCTCGGCAACAAGGCCCCGGATAACTCCCACAACCGCAGCGAATAAAGGATTGCCCATGTCCCGGAACGCATCGTCCTCCTCTGGCTTCAAGCGTCTTCTCTTGGTTTTGCTCCTGGCCACGGCCCTCGCCCAGTATGGCTGCTCGATGTTCAACAAACTCACCTTAGGGGATGAAGAAGAGGAGCCGAAGTCGAAACCACCCGAGGAGTTGATCGTCTTGGGAATGGACGCCTACAATACCGGCGACTACAAGGCCGCCAACAAGCACTTCAAGATCATCCTCGACGAGCACCCGTTCAGTTCCCAAGCCATGCTGGCTGAACTGAAATCCGCCGACGCCTACTATTACAACAAGGACTACACCGAGGCCAAGGTGCTGTACAAATCCTTTGAGGAACGCCACCCCACCAACGAGGCCATCCCCTATGTCCTGTTCCAGATCGGCATGTGCGGCTACAACCGCTCCGACCGCATTGATCGAGATATCTCCGGTCCGCAGGAGGCGATCAAATCCTTCACCCGCCTGATCAACGCCTATCCCCAATCCCCCTACGCCAAAGAAGCGAAGACCAGGATCAAGGACGCCAAAGAGTTCCTCGTCAACCACGAATACATGGTCGCTGTTTTTTACGTCCGGGCCGCCCGCTACGACGAGGCCAAGCACCGGCTCAAATATATGCTGGCCAGGCATCCTGATTCGGATCTGGCCCCCAAGGCTCAAGAGTTGCTTGATTCTCTGGAAGCGGGCAACAGGCCGGCCTGGGGCATGAACCGTTGGCTGCCGGAATTCATGACCCAGGCGCCATCGGATCGGCAGGAGGCAAAAGATGCCAAGAAAGCGGCGATGGAAGCTGGCGAAGCGGCAGGAAATGCGCCGGACGAATATACCGGTAACGAATAAGCCGGAGGAACGTATCCAGCAAACCCGGGGCGGCAATCAGCCTGAGCGGGCAAACGCTTAACTAAGAAGGGTCAGCACCGCTGCCAAGTTGGTCCGCCAGCTTTTGCAGCAGCGTCTCCACCGGCTGTTCGGTGTCCAGGGGCTGGCAATCGTCTTCACCGGCTTGCATCTGCGGCAATTCAAATGTTTGTTGCTGGTGCACATAGATCTCCCAGCGCCCATCGGAGACCGCCTCT
The DNA here is from genome assembly GCA_009778235.1 of Pseudomonadota bacterium. Lineage (GTDB taxonomy): Bacteria > Desulfobacterota > Desulfobulbia > Desulfobulbales > Desulfobulbaceae > Desulfobulbus. The sequence goes on along the minus strand of WRKE01000280.1, from coordinate 2,372 downwards.
GGATCACGGTCCCGCAGTGACAATCGCCGCCGCACCTCCTCCTCGCCGCAGTTGCAAAACAAAAAAAGGCTCCGCGCCCCTGCGGCCTGAGCCATGGTTCTGACCCGATCCCGATCCACCCGCCTGGCGTACGAACCATCCAGCACCACCAAAGGCTCCCCGGCGGTGAAATCACCCCTGGCCCGATCAAGCATGGCCTGATAGGTCTTATCGGTGCAGGCCTGGCTGTAAATCCCGTGCCCCACCGCATCCGGCCGCTTGGCTTGCGCCCGTAACCCCGCCAACTCTTTGCGAATCCGGTCGGTATTGTAATAGGGGGCATGGTGTTGCTCCGCCCAGGCTTGGCTCAAGGTTGACTTGCCCGAGGCGGTCATGCCGAAGAAGACCACGATGGTTTTTCCGGCCCAGTGCGGCCCCAGATGACTCTCAGCAAGCGGCATAGCGCTGGGCCAGGCGGAAGTATTTGGCCGCCTGCTCAAGATTGGCGGTCCGGACCGCGGGATCGACCGCCGGATCAGCGGCGGTGAACAGGCCAATTTTGCCCCGCACATAGGCCCGGTAGCATTTGTAGAAATTGAGCATGCCCGGCAGGCCGTGGTCAGCGGTCGCCTGGATGAAACGATCAACAAAGCGGCCGGCCAACTGATCCAGCCCGTGATACTCCAGATCCATCACCAGAAAGGCCACATCGCTGGCCACATCGCAATAGCGGAAGCGCTGATTGAATTCGATGCAGTCGTAGATATGGACCCGGTCAGCCAGACAGATATTGGCGGAATAGAGATCGCCATGACAGTCGCGGATAAAGCCGCCTTCGACCCTTTGCTTAAAACACGCCTCGCGGGCAAGAAAGGTGCGGGCAAAATCGACTATGGTCTCGAATTGAGTACGGTCCAGTCCGCCTTGGCCGATGAAAGGCCGGGTCTGATCGAAATTTTCCAGAACATTGACCGCCACCGCTGCCGCGGTGCCGAACCGGGCGATCTCCGGGCCGTTTTCCGCCCGCTGATAAAAATCGGCCAGCACGGCGACCAGGGCGTCGATATGGTCGGCGTGCAACAGGCCTTTGCCAATCAAGTGGACCATCATCCGATCTTCAGGCATGCGCGCCATTTTAACCCCGTACTCCACCACCGGGCCGGAACCGTTGAAGACAAAGGTGCCGTCCGATTCGGCGGTGACCGTCACCATGCCGAGATAGATTTCAGGACAGAGCCGGCGGTTAAGCAGAAGTTCCTGCTCGCAGCAGGCCCGCCGCTTGGCGAGGTCCGAAAAATCAAGAAACCCGAAATTCACCGGTTTCTTGAATTTATAGACATAATCACCGGCCAGGATCACCTGAGATATGTGGGTTTGGACTAATTTAATATCTGTTGCGGGATGATCGTAGCAATCGCGGTGCAACAGCGCCCGCAGAAAGGGGGGCAAATGGTCGTTGGCCATGGATGGGTCTCCGGCTGCCGGTCATTTTTTATTTGTTGGCAAGACAAAAGAACCTAACTTTAACAGAACAGGCGCACAGCGTAAACTGTTTACGCGGGGGCAGGGGCGTGGTAGAGTCCAGCCCGCAAGCTTAAGGAGCAAATTTCCATGAATGAACAATTGCTTACCACCTTGTTACAGCAGGTCGGCAGCGGCGAGGTCAAGGTGGCCGAGGCCCTGCAACGACTCCGTCATTGGCCGGTCGAAGTCTTGGAATCGGCCCGGATCGATCACCATCGTCTCTTAAGAACCAGCCAGCCCGAAGTGGTCTTTGGCGCGACCAAGACCCCCACCCAGTTGATAGAGATCTTAGGCGCCATGCTGGCCTCCTCGACAGTGGTACTGGCCACCCGGGTGGCCCCGGAAAAGGCCGAGCTGATCCGCCAACAACTGCCGCAGTTGACCTTTCACCCGACCGCCCGCATTCTGACCGGCAACGATCAGTATATTCCGGCTGGCAGCGGCCAGGGGACCGTGGTGATCGTCACCGCCGGCACCTCGGATCTGGCGGTGGCGGAAGAGGCGCGGATCACCCTGCAATGGTTCGGCCATGAAGTGGCAACCCTCTGTGATGTGGGGGTGGCCGGCATCCACCGCATTCTGGCCCATGTCGATCTGCTGCAGCAGGCCCGGGTGGTCATTGTCGCCGCCGGCATGGAGGGCGCCCTGCCCTCGGTGGTCGCCGGATTGACCGCCTCGCCGGTGATCGGCGTGCCGACCAGCATCGGCTACGGCGCCGGCGCCGGGGGATATGCCGCCCTGCTCGGCATGCTCAACAGTTGTTCGCCCGGTCTGGCAGTGGTCAACATCGACAACGGGTTTGGCGCGGCCTGCATGGCGGCGGCCATCAACCGAGCGAACTGATGGGCAGACCATGCCCTGGCATCCGC
>WRKE01000279.1 GCA_009778235.1 Pseudomonadota bacterium | reverse complement strand
ACCCGGATGGCAGAACTGATGCTGTTCTGCTCCAGATAAGCCTTTAAATTATTTGCAGCAAGAGCTGTGACTTCAAACATTGACGCCTCCTTTAAGTTATATTCCTTCTTAACTTTGCGCATAAGGAACACTAAGATTTGGTAGCAAAAGTAAAGCGCAATCGGGTCGGCGTCAACCCCGATACGTCCGGAAGGGCATATCCGGGCAGAAAAGCTTAGGCGGCCGGCACGCTGTCGGGAATGTGCTCTGGCCAACCAGGTGAAATGTTGAGGAAAGATGCTGGCCGGCTCCCGCTGCGGCGGAAAAAAGATTGTCAAAGGGCAATGGGCTATCTACAATCACATGTCTTAATTGAGATCGGACGGCAGAACAACTCTTGACGCGCAGGAACATCCATGCAGAAAAAATTGCTCATATCAACAGGCGGCGGCGATGCGCCGGGTTTGAACGCTGTCATCTTTGCCGTGGTCAACTCGGCGACCAGAAAGGGATGGGAGGTGTACGGCAGCAGATCCGGATATGGCGGGCTCATTGATCGGGACGATCTCATTCGGCTGATGCCGGAGGATGTGGAAGGCATCCTGTCGCAAGGCGGCACCATCCTCGGTTCCACCAACCGGGGCAACCCCTTTGCCAAGCCGGTGGAAAACCTGGCCGGAGAGGTCCAGATAGTGGATATTTCTGACAAAATCATGTCTAATTTCAATCGGATGGGCTTTTCGTGCCACGTCGCCGTGGGCGGTGACGGCAGCCTGGAGCTCGCCCACCGGTTCGCTCAGAAGGGCATGCCGGTGATCGGGGTGCCCAAGACCATCGACAATGATCTGGAGGCAACCGACCGGACCTTTGGCTTTGACACGGCCGTTTCCACCGCCACCGACGCCATCGACAAATTGCACTCCACCGCCAAATCCCACGACCGGGTGATGGTGGTTGAGGTCATGGGGCGCGATTCCGGATGGATTTCCCTGTATTCCGGGATTTCCGGGGGGGCTGATGTCATCCTCATCCCGGAGATCCCCTTCAAACTCGATGCGATTTGCGCCAAGATCAGCGACAACGAACTCCATGACAAGCATTATGCGATCGTGGTGGTGGCCGAAGGCGCCCGGGCCGAGGATGGCGAGGTGTTCAACAAGGGGCGGGGCGAGCTGGGCCGGAGCGAGGTGGTGCTCGGCGGGGTCGGCGAATGGGTGGCAGACCAGATTCGTCAGCGGCTGGGTAAGGATACCCGTTCGCTGGTGCTCGGTCATCTCCAGCGCGGCGGCTCACCCACCACCTTTGATCGTCTGCTGGCTCTGCGGTTCGGTGCGGCGGCGGTTCGCATGGCCGAGGCCGGCATTTTCGACCACATGGTGGCCTGGGTGCCGCCGACCATGACCGCGGTGCCCATTGCCGAGGCGATTCGGCGGCGGAAAAAGATCGATCTGGAGAGCGACAAGGTCCAGACCGCGCGCGATATCGGCATCTGCCTGGGCGACTAAAGCCGCCGCCCATGGCAACCGCCGACCGGCTGAACGCCATCTATGACCGCCTGCTGGCCCATTGGGGGCCCCAGCATTGGTGGCCGGCGGAAACCCCGTTCGAGGTGATGGTGGGGGCGATCCTCACCCAGAACACGGCCTGGAAAAACGTCGAGCGGGCCCTGGTCAATCTCAAGGGGGCCGGGCTGCTGTCGCTGGCTTCGCTGGCCGACCTGCCCACCGCACTTCTGGCCGAATATATCCGGCCGGCCGGTTACTACAACCTCAAGGCCGGCCGGCTCCACAATCTCCTCCGCTGCATCACTGATCAGTTCGGTGACGATCTGCAAGCCTTTCTCGCCCAGCCGTTGCCGCGCCTGCGGGAACAGTTGCTTGCGGTTAAGGGCGTCGGCCCGGAGACCGCCGACTCCATCCTGCTCTATGCCGCCGGCCTGCCGATTTTCGTGGTCGATACCTACACCCACCGCATCCTGACGCGCCACCAGGTGATCGACGAGGATTTCGGCTACGAGGCCATCCAGGAACTGTTCATGGATAACCTTCCGTGCGAGGCCCAGCTCTACAACGAGTACCATGCCCTGCTGGTGCGGGTCGGCAACCTCTATTGCAAGAAAAAGAATCCGGCCTGCGCGGCCTGCCCGTTGCAAGGGGTGTAAAAAAAGAAAAAAATTTACTGCCGGGTGGTTTCTTCTCCGGGATGCCCTGTTGCGGCCGATTCCTGCGGGTGGCGACCGTGCCAGAGCAGCTTGCGGCAGATGCCGCGGATCATGCTGGCTTCCCTTTTCTTCAGCCGCACCCGCCCGAGAAACTGGCGGATATTGCGCATCCAGTAGACGCGGTTGGTGTCATGGAGGAAGGTTATCTCGTTTAAGGCCTCTTCGATGTGTTCGTACATGCCTTCCAGGTCGAAGGAGTTGGCGAATTCCGACTTGGGGATGGCGGCAAAGGGATGGGGCTGCACCGCGGTGTACAGCTCGTAGCAATGGATGGCCACCGCCTGGGCCAGGTTGATCGACGAGAAGCCGGCGGTGGGAATGGTCGAGGCAAACTGGCAGAGATCAAGATCCTCGTTGCTCAAGCCGGTACTTTCCGGGCCGAACATCAGGCCGATCCGGTTGGCGGTCATCAGTGGCGCCATGGCCGCCATCACCTCGCGCGGGGTCTGATCCTCCGGCCGGTGCCGTCCCTGGCGGGCCGTGGTGCCGACAATGGCGTGAAAGGGCGCCGCCGCCTCGGCCGTGGTCCGGCAGACCCGCATCGTTTGGATGAGGGCGGCGGCCTTGTGGGTCGCCATTTTCAGCATCCGCTCCTGATCGAATCGCTCCTCGCTGACCACCACCAGTTCACCGATGCCGAAGTTGGAGGCAATCCGGGCCGAGGCCCCGATGTTTTCCGGATACTTCGGCCCCACCAGAATAATGCCGACCTGGGCGAGGCGCTCGGAAGAAGCTTGACGCTGCATGGATGCCGCAGTCTCAACGGCCGATCAGTTACCGGTCGATTGCGAAAGTTCCAGGGGTTTTTTCGAGGATTTTTCCGTGCCCGGATTGCTGGTGGTCATCCGTTTGAAAAAGGGGATGATGCCGCGTTCCGCCCGTTTGATTTCCTCTTCGGCCTCCTTGACCGTGATTTGCCAGGCCGGAGCAAATCCAGGCGATTTCTCGAACATGATCTCGATCGCTTTTTGGTAGATCTGAACCTGGCGCAGTTCCTGGCGGCCGGGTTTCTGGTTGAGCACCTGGACCATGTTGCGCAGGTTGTCGCGTTCCTGCTTGAGCCGATCGAGCTCGCCCTTGCGCCGTTCGTTGTCAGCGGAGTCGATCTCCAGCTTGGTGTGCAGGTGCTCGCGCAATTTTTTCATGTTGGCGTTCAATTCCCTGGCCTTCAACCAGCCCCGGACCCAAAGGATGAGGGCGATCAGCAGGCCGATGCACAGGCCGCGTAGAAAGGGATTGGCAAGTAATTCCCCGATCCAGCTACTGTTTTCCATAATTTTTTCCTCGGAAGAATAGGATGCGCGAGCGGATTCGTCCCTTCCGCATCAGGTGATGTCGAGCGGTATTAAAGGCAATATTTTTATTTGAATCGCCGGGGTTCGTCAAGCAAAACCAAGGATATCCCCATCTCGCCCGCCGGCTAGGCGATTGAACGGGGCGCCAGCGAAAAAGAGAGCCGCCTGCTCGTGAAATCGACCTGCTCAAGCCGGACCAGGACCCGGTCGCCCAGTTGGTACATCCGGTTGCTGGCCTCACCGATCAGGCGGTACCGGCGGCTGTCGTGCAGGTAGTAGTCGTCGGTCATATTGGTCAGCGGCACCATGCCGCTGATAGACGAATCATCCAGGGTGACATACAGGCCAAAGGCGGTGACGCCGGAGATGATGGCGGTAAAGATGTCGCCGATCCGGTCCATGAGCAACAGGCAGGCGCAGCGGGCGAGTCCATTGCGTTCGACCTCGATGGCCTTGCGTTCGCAGTGGGAGAGATGGTTGCCGCCCTCGCTCAGGTCAGTGCTCTTGCCAGGCAGTGGCCGGGCATGGTCCGGGGCCTGGCAGGCCAGTAGGTTGGCGAGCACCCGGTGGGCCACCAGATCGGGATAACGGCGGATCGGCGAGGTGAAATGCAAATAATAGGGGGCGGCCAGGCCGAAATGGCCGTTGTTGTCGGGGGAATAGCGGGCCTGCTGCATGGTGCGCAGCAGCAGGTTGTTGACGATGTACTCGGTGGGTGAGTTGCGGGCCTGCTCGATCACCTGCGCAAACCAGGCCGGATTGACTTCGGATTGCGGCAGGCGGAGGCCAAGCGCCTTGGCCGCTTCGGTGAAGACTTCCAGCTTGGCCGGGTCGGGATGCTCGTGAATGCGGTACAAAACCGGATGCTTGGCCTTGGCCAGGGTCTCGGCCACCGCCTCGTTGGCCGCCAGCATGCAGTCTTCGATCAACAGGTGCGCCTGGTTGCGTTCGGCCAGGTGGATGGCGGCAACGCTTTCCCCGGCCAGGGTCACCTCTGGTTCGGGCAGGTTGAATTCCAGGCTGCCGCGTTCCAGACGGCGTTTTTTCAAGAGCCCGGTCAGGGCGCCGGCACATTCGAGCATCGGCACCAACTGGCGATGGGCGGCGCGGGCCTCTTGATCGTTTAAGTACAACAACTGATTGACCGTGGTGTAGGTGAAGCGCTGTTGGCTGCGGATCAGGCTTTTGGTGTAGCTCGCACCGATGCGCCGGCCAGTGGCGTCAAACCTCAAGATGGCGGTGAAGGCCGGCCGGTCCTGGTCCGGGATCAGGCTGCACAGGTCGTTGGCCAGTCGTTCGGGCAGCATGGGTAGGACCCGGTCCGGCAGGTATACGCTGGTGCCCCGGAGATAGGCCTCCTGGTCGATGGCCGATCCGGTCTGGACATAATGGCTGACATCGGCGATCGACACATACAAGATAAACTGGTCGCCGGATCGTTCGACGCAGATGGCGTCGTCAAAATCGCGGGCCGTTTCGCCGTCAATGGTGACATGGGGGAGATGGCGCAGGTCCTGGCGGCCTTCGGCGCAGGCGGTCACCGGCAGGAGTCCCGCTGCCTCGGCGTCGACCTCAGCCGGGAAACGCTCCCTCAGCCCGGCCTGGAGCACGGCCATCCGTATCTGGACGCTTGGGGTGCGGGCCTCGCCGAGCAGTTCGACGATCCGGCCGATTGGCCCCTGCCGTTCCGAACCGTAATCGATGATTTCCGCCACCACGGCCATGCCGTCACTGGCCGCCAGGGTGTCTTTTTTGCGGATCAGGAGGGTCGCGGGAAAACGGTCGTCGTCGGGCGTGACGTAGCCGCCTCCACCACTGGCGGTGAAGATGCCGCAGATCTGGGTCACCGCCCGGCGGAGAACCTGGATGACTCGTCCTTCCCGGTGGCCCCGATGGCTGCCGGTGACCGCCACCAGGATGGTGTCGCCATGGCTGGCGCCGTTTAAGTTGTGGGCGGCGATGTACACATCCTTGCCGGCTTTGGCCTGTTCACCCTCCGGGATCGCGAAGCCGGACCCCTTGGCGGTGAGGTCAAGGGTGCCGCGCAACCGCCCCTGGCCCGCGGCAAGGGCAAAGCGCTTGCCTTTTTTCTCGATGGCCTGTTGCTCAAGCAGATGGGCCAGCACGGTGCGCAGTTGGACCAACTCATGGGGGGCGAGGCCAAACGTCCGGGCAATCTCGGTTTCGCTTAGGGCGTCGTCCGCTTTGGCGAGCAGTTCGAGGACCGGGGCTTTAAGGGCGGAGGATATGTTTCTTCCACCTCCGGACGGCCTTCGCTTCTTGGTGGCCTTTGCCAGCGGCTTCCGGCCGCGGATACATCTTCTGGGCATTGCTTTTCCGCCTGCTGTTGGGTGAGTACCGTGAAATTACCGTGAAAATGACCGAACCGCGGATTTCCCTTTGTCCGCGGGAGAGGTGTCTGCTAAAATACACACTTACGCTTCAGTCACGACCATACACTATTTTGGCGGTAAGAAAAGAAAAAGCCGGAGAGGCCAGGACAACCCCAGATGCAGTACGTGGAATACGATTTTGACAAATACCGCCAGGTCATGCGGTCATTTATCGGTAACGGGCCGGAAACCAAGGTGTTCTGGGATGCGCTCGATTTCGCCGGCCCGGCCCATAACAACCAGTGGCGCCGTTCAGGCGACCCCTACATCATGCACCCCTGTTCGGTGGCCCGGATTTTGGCTGAGGAACTGGATATCCGCAACCCGGAGATCCTGGCGGCGGCGCTGCTGCACGATACGGTTGAAGATGTGGAGGAGGTCACCGGCGAGGTGATCCAGAAAAGATTCGGGGCCAATGTCGAGGCAATCGTCGAGGGCTGCACCAAGGTCACCCATTATACCGGCGACCGCCAGAGCTTCAAGAAGTTGGTGCACCGCAAGATTTTCACCGGCGCGGCAGCCAAGCTGGAGGTCATGGTGGTGAAGTTGGCGGACCGGCTGCACAACCTGCGCACCCTTTCCAGCATGCCCAGGCACAAACGGCAGAAGATCGCCGACGAAACCCTGGATATTTACGCCCCGCTGGCCACCATCCTGGGACTGTTCGCCATCAAACGGGAGCTGTACAACCTGGCCCTGGCCTATAAATTCCCCCGCCAGGGCAGCAGGTTACAGATGCATATCAACAGCTTGCGCGATGATCCTGGGGTGGTGCAGATTGTTGATAATGTACAGAAGGCGCTGGAGCGGGAAGGACTTGAGGGCAGAGTCTCCCTCCGCACCAAAGGGCTGTGGGGATATTACGATATCCGCAACCGCATCCTGATCAAGGAAATAGAAATGCCCCAGGAGTTTCTGATCCTGATGAAGGCCAAGGGGAGTTGCTACCAGGCCCTGGGGGCGCTCAACGAGATTTATCCGCCCATCCCCCGCACCATCCGTGATTTCATCGCCAACCCCAAACCCTCCGGTTATCAGGGATTGCATGCCCGGGCCAATATCAACGGCCGGAAATATTTGTTCAAGATCCGCACCGAGGAGATGGCGCGCCGCGCCCAGCGCGGCATGGTCCGCGACTGGGGGGGCGACAGTAAGGTCAGCGCTAAATTTTTCAAGGAAGTTCAGGAGATGTTCGATATTCTCGGCAGCGACGACTCGGTCAGCTACCGGGATATGATCGCTGCCAGCGGCCGCAAGGAGATGTACACCTATACTCCTCAGGGCGATCTGGTTTGCCTGCCGGTCAATTCCATTGTGCTCGATTTTGCCTTCAGGGTCCATACCGCCATCGGCCATACCTGTATCGGCGGCATGATCGGTAACCGCCGGGTCGGTCCTGACTATCAGTTGCGGGATGGCCAGATGGTCAAGGTCATCCGCCGGGATGAGCAGGTGCATTTCGATCCCACCATGCAGGCCCTCTGCCAGACCCCGAAAGCGCGGTCCGAGCTGGCCAAGGCCTTCCGCCTGCGGCGAGAACAGGTCTCCCGGCAGATTGGCGCCTCGGTGTTGGCCCAGGAGCTGCGGCGCTACGGCGTTCCGTTCGAGGTGACCGAGAAGGAGGGCATGGCCGATATCCTGGCCTATTTCGATATCGACTCCATGGAGGATCTGTTCCTGCTGTTGGGCGAGGGGCGGGTGCGGCTGCGGGAGTTGATCTATGAAATCGTCAACGGGCTGTATGTCGGCCGGCCGACCTTGAATCAGCCCACCGGCGCTTTCAACCGGGTGGAGCTGGCCACCCTTGATCCGGTGGTGATCAAGTCATCGGCCTGCTGCAAGCCGGGACCGCTCGACAAGGGGGTGATCGGCCTGCTGAGTGAGCGCGGCCTGTCCCTGCATCGCAAGGACTGCGGCCAGTTGCGGAAGATCAATTTCCAACGGGAAGACGCCGTGGAGGTTCGCTGGAAGCTGAAAAACACGAAAATCGATAAGACCCAACGGATCATCATCATCCAGGCCACCCGCAACCGGCTGTTCATGCTTCTGTCGGTGGCACCCGAAGAGATGAAACTGATTGATATCGTCTACCTCGGCAAGGGAGTGGCGCCGATGGGCGATTGGGAAATTCATTTCCAAGTGGCCAATCTCTACGGGCTCCAGAAGGTTGCCCGTCATTTTTCCCGTTCCGATCTTCAGTTCGAGTTTGAGCTGGAGCTGTAATGTTGTTTTGGGTTTCCCCATCAACCAAGATGGCTCTGAACTCTCCTGAGCGAGAAGATGGCTCAGGCTCCCGCGCCTTGGCAAGGTAAATGGCATAAGGCTGATGTGGCCGCGCTCATTGCCGGGACAGGTGCCATTTCCCCTGGGGCCGGCAATGATCAATGCCTGTTTCCAGTTGGGCCTGGAACGCTTTTCGGGAAAGTTCACGGGCGCCGAAGCGCAGCAGGTGATCGGTGGTCATCTGGCAATCGATCAGGGTGATGCCCAGGTGCAGGGCCTGCTCCACCAGGGCCACCAGCGCCACCTTGGAGGCGTTGGTGATCCGGGAGAACATCGATTCACCGAAAAAAACCCGATCCAGACCGACGCCGTATAAGCCGCCGGCCAGTTGTCCGTCGCGCCAGCACTCGATGGAATGGGCAAAACCGAGTTCATGCAGGCGGATGTACGCCTGTTGCATTTCGCCGGTGATCCAGGTACCATTTTTCCGGCGGCCCGAGGTGGTGGCGCAGCCGGCGACCACCGAAGCAAAGGCGGTGTCGGCGGATACGGTGAAGGCGCCGGTTTTGAGGAACCGTTGCAGCCGCTTGGGCAGGTGGAATTCAGAGGGAAAAAGGACCAGGCGGGGTGACGGCGACCACCACAGGATAGTGTCACCCTCCGCATACCAGGGAAAAATCCCCATGCTGTAGGCCGCAACCAGCCGGGTCGGATGCAGGTCGCCGCCAATGGCCAAAAGGCCGTCGGCCTCAGCCGATTCGGGGGAGGGGAAGACCGGTTCGTTGATCAGACGAAAAACAGGCATGGGTTCCGCGGGTGTGAAGGGCACATATCAAATCCTACCCTTGGCCATGAAAAAAGCAAGCACGAAGGCGCCTGGCGGCACGATACGGCTGCGGGTGGCTCAGCGGGGTTCTGCCGGGGTGACCTGTAACCCGCCGGTTGCGGCGTGCGCGCATGATCTTTTTTACGCAAATTTTGCGCCAAATCAAGGTGGGTTTGCGGGAAGCGGCGTCACCTGGATGCTTATCTGAACCTGTCGAACGTCCATAGAGGGGTTTCGTAGCGCGATGTATCTTGAACATTATCATCTCACCCATCCTCCTTTTGCGGAGGAATTGGACCCGGATGTCTTTTTCCCGGGAGCGCGGAGAGAGGAGATCTGCCAATCGCTGATCCTCGATGTCCTGGCGGGCAAACGGTTGGTGAAACTGACCGGCTGCGAAGGGTCGGGGAAAACCTTGCTCTGGCGGATGATGGCCGAACGGTTGCCTTCCGAGTACGAGGTGATCTTTCTCGATAATCCGATCGGCACCTTTGACGAACTGATCCGGTCGCTCTGCCTCGACTTAGGCATGGACCCCAGGGGCACGGAACCGGACCCCGACTATATCGAAATCTTGCCCCGCCTGCTGGCCCGGAAGAAGACCGAGCGGAGCAAGGTGGTGCTGATCGTTGATCAAGCGGAAAAGCTGCATCTCGCCACCCTTGAACGTCTGCTGGTTCTGGTGGCCGATGAGGAGGCGGAATTCGAATGGACGGCGATTCTCGTCGGCCGGCCGGAATTCGACGAATATCTTGAGCGGATCTCTGTTTTCCGGTCCACCATCGATGTCCATGCCGGGTATGTGCTGGAGGAACTCACCGAGAGCCAAACCCGGCAATATCTCCGGTTTTGCCTCGATGGCGCGGGGATGCGGCGCGCGCAATTCGAGGGTATCTTCACCGATGCGGTGGTTGCCGACATTTTCGACCAGGCGCGCGGCAATTTGCGCCTGACCAATACCTGCGCCGAGGAGGTGCTCAAGGCCTCGTGTGCCGACAGATCGTTCATGGTGCTGCTCGAAGCGGTCGAGCCCGAGGAGCGGGAAGAGGAGGCGCCGCCCGGTCACTGGCAGCTCCGGATCCTGGAGATCTATGAGCTGCTCCTCTGCCACAAGCTCCTCTCCGGGGCGCTGATCGGGGCGGTGGCCGCGGTTCTCCTCATTGGTTTCCTGTTGACCCGCGACAACGCCGCCTCCGGACCAGCGGCCGAAGCTCCGGCTGCCGTGGCGGATGGCCCAACCACGGCGGGGGCGCCGGCGATCCAGTCCGGCGAAACAGGCCCGGCCGCGGGGGCTGCCGCAATCGTAGCCACGAAGGATGAACGGCGCGACGGCGACAAGTTGCTGCGGGAGCGGCTGGCGGCCAGTGCCAGTTGGCTGACCGGGATGCGGCAAGGGAAGTACACCATCCAGTTGATGACGCTCGCCTCGAACCAAGCCCAGGCCACTGTGGCCACGACCCTGACCGAAGACGACTTCTTTCAGATCCGCGACCAGTTGTTCATCTTTCGCAAAAAATCGAAACCACCCACCGTCTTTGTTTTTTACGGACTGTACGACAGCTTGGATGCGGCCAGGGAAGCGAGGAACAACATGGCGGTTTTTCTGCGCAAGCGTCAGCCCTATCCGTTGGCCGTCGACGAGGCCATGAAAAAACTGAACAATTGATCCGGCCCAGCCAGCCGCCATATCCGCCGGAAAAAACCGCTATGGATATCGTCCTTGCCACCCCCCGAGGCTTCTGCGCCGGCGTCAACCGGGCGATCGCCATTGTCCACCAGGCCCTGGAACGATACCAGCCGCCGGTCTATGTGCTCCACGAAATCGTGCATAACACCCATGTGATCGAGGAGCTGCGGCAGTGCGGCGCGATTTTTGTCAAAGAGCTGGAACAGATTCCCCGCGGCGCGGTCACCATTTTCAGCGCCCATGGCGTTTCCAGGGCGGTCGAGGAACAGGCGCGCGTCCTGGGCTTAAGGACCATCGACGCCACCTGCCCGCTGGTTTCCAAGGTGCACCGGCGGATGAACCGCCTGCATGCGAGGGGTTATGATGTCCTGGTGATCGGCCACAAAAAGCACCCCGAGGTGGAAGGCACCTGCGGTCAGGCTTCGGGACCGGTGCATGTGCTCTCCACCCTGGCCGAGATCGAGACCCTGAAGGTGAGCGATCCGGCCAAGGTCGGCTATGTCACCCAGACCACGCTCAGCGTCGACGACACCGCCGAACTGCTCACGGCGCTCCGCCACCGCTTTCCCCTGATTGCCGAACCGGAACGGACCGACATCTGCTACGCCACCACCAATCGTCAGGTAGCTGTGCGGCAATTGGCCGAGATGGTCGATCTGGTGCTGATCGTGGGCTCGAAAAACAGTTCCAACTCCAACCGGCTGCGGGAGGTGGCCAGGAATCGGCATACGCCCGCATTTCTGATCGACGATGCCGGGGAGATCAATCCCGCCTGGTTTGCGGAGGTGCGGCGGGTCGGCATCAGCGCCGGGGCCTCGGCGCCCGAGCATCTGGTGGTGGAGGTGATTTGCTGGCTCCAGGCGCACGGGGCCGGATCGGTCACCGAAATGAATGGCCAGGAAGAGCATGTCAGCTTCCTGGTGCCGGATCTGAACGTTTAAGGGTCGAGGCAGGGGCGGCAAAATGCCGCAGCTACGGTGCCACAACTTTGTAGTTTTCGTAGATGGGTTGAGTTGTAGGGGCGGTTCGCGAACCGCCCCTACAACTTTTTTCCCTCGGAGC
>WRKE01000278.1 GCA_009778235.1 Pseudomonadota bacterium | reverse complement strand
TCGAACCCCTTAACTTCAGCGGCTATCTGCGTGGCCTGATCAGAGGCATCAAAGCGGGTAATCGGTCCGATTCCACTCTGGCCGTTGATCAGCGCCTGCCAGGTCAGTTCTGTTCCAATCCCCAGCGGCGTGATTAAACCAATCCCGGTGACAACGACCCGTCGTTTCACACTCGCTCCTCGTTCTACCCTTGGATTTTGTTCACAAAATCAATGGCATTCTGCACAGTGACGATTTTTTCCGCCTCTTCGTCGGGAATCTCGACATCGAATTCCTCTTCCATGGCCATGATCAGCTCGACCAAGTCCAGGGAATCGGCACCAAGATCGTCGACAAACGAGGCGCCCGGCACAACCTTGTCGCGGTCAACACTGAGTTGCTCGACGATGATATCTATCATTTTATCTTCAACAGCCATTGTTCTTCTCCTCACATAGTCTTGTTATTTTTTGGACAAAACAATGCCCGAATATGTAGATACTCGGGCATCTTTTGTCAATGGCCCATATACATGCCGCCATTGACATGCAGGGTCTGACCGGTCATATAGCTCCCGTCAGACGAGGCCAGGAAAGCAACCGCCGCCGCAACATCCTCCGGCGTGCCCAAAATCCCTAAGGGGATCTGGGCCTTGAGCGCTTCCTGAACCTCTTCGGTGAGGCCGTCGGTCATATCAGTGACGATGTATCCGGGGGCGACACAGTTGACGGTGATATTCCGCCCTGCCAGCTCCCGCGCCAGTGACTTGGTCAAACCAACCAGACCCGCCTTGGCGGCGGCGTAATTGACCTGACCACTGTTGCCGACAAAACCGACCACCGACGAAATGTTGATGATCCGGCCCCACCGTTTCTTCATCATGATGCGCATCACTGCCTTACTGCAGAGAAACGCACCCTTCAGATTGGTATCGAGGACACTGTCCCATTCCTCGTCTTTCATGCGCGCCACTAGGCCGTCGCGGGTGATGCCCGCATTGTTGACCAGAATGTCAATCTGGCCATGGCTGGCGATGATCGCCTTGATGCCTTCTTGGACCGCGTCGACATCGGCCACATTAAAGCGAACTAAAAACGCCTTACCGCCCACGGCTTCGATCTGGCGCAAGGTCTCTTCGGCAGCGGCCGGGTTGGCCACATAATTCACGCCCACCGTCGCCCCCATGGCGGCCAGCCGCACCGAGATGGCCCGGCCAATTCCCCGGCTGCCGCCGGTGACCAAGGCAATTTTTTTATCCATCGTCATTTCTTGATCTCCTGCAAACGTTGAATCAAGCGGGGCACTACCTCGTACAAGTCGCCGACCACGCCATAGGTGGCAATGTCGAAAATGGGGGCATCCTTATCGCGGTTGATGGCCACCACAATTTCAGCCGATTGCATGCCCACCGCATGCTGCACCGCCCCTGAGATGCCGCAGGCGATGTACAGTTTGGGGCTGACTGTCTTGCCGGTTTGGCCCACCTGGTGCGGATAGGGAATCCAGCCCGCATCGACCGCGGCCCTGGAAGCCGCCACCGCGCCGCCCAGCTCGGCGGCCAACTCCCGCATCAAGGCAAATCCCTTGGCCGAATCCAGCCCACGACCACCGGCAACCAGGATCTCGAATTCCTGGATATTGACCTGGTCCTCGGTATTGACCACGGTTTCGAGCACTTCAACTCTTGATCGCAGGAGTTGTGCGGGAAGCTGAAGCGAAATCACCTCACCGGTGCGGGAGGGGTCCGGCTCGGCGGGTGCCATGACCTTGGGCCGGACAGTGGCCATCTGCGGCCGGGTCAGCGGACATTCAATGGTGGCCATGATGTTGCCGCCAAAGGCCGGCCGGGTCTGCAACAGCATGCCATCCTTTTCGCGGATCTCCAACCGGGTGCAATCGGCGGTCAGGCCGGCATTGATGGCGGTGGCCACATAGGGAATGACCGAGCGGCCGATGGCGGTGGCACCGGCCAAAACCACTTCCGGCTTGCGCTCGCGGATGACCGACTCCAACACCTTGGCATAGAGGTCCTCGCGAAACTGCTCCAGGATTGGATGTTCGGCCAAAAACACGATATCGGCACCGGCGGCGATCAAGCTTGGGGCCAGTTCGCTCACAACACCGCCGGGCAAAACGGCACTGAGCTTGGCGCCGCGCTGGTCCGCGAGCTTGCGGCCAATGCCCAGCAGCTCGTAGCTGACCGGCGCGATCTTGCCATGGCGACATTCGGCGAAGACCATGATGCCCGCGTATTCACCCAGATCAGCCTGCTCCTGCTTGGCCGCTGTTTCGATCCGCAAGGCCTGCTCAGGGCAATTCTCCACGCACGAGCCGCAGAGCGTACACGACTCGTTGACCACGGCACAATCCGCCTGGATGGTGATAGCCCCAAAGGCGCAACTGTTCTCGCAAACGCCGCAGGCGGTGCATTTGTCGCTATCGATGATCAACATGAACCA
Source organism: Pseudomonadota bacterium (assembly GCA_009778235.1). Taxonomy (GTDB): domain Bacteria; phylum Desulfobacterota; class Desulfobulbia; order Desulfobulbales; family Desulfobulbaceae; genus Desulfobulbus. The sequence continues at coordinate 9,215 of WRKE01000278.1, read as the reverse complement.
CTACTCCGGTTGAAAAAATAAACAAGGTCTTGCCGGTTTTAGAGATGGGCCTTGAGGCAGGCCACCAGTTGGTCAACCTGGTGATCGACGCTGCCGGTAAATATCTGGCGGTCGCCCCGGGGTTCGGGAGAGAAAACCCGCACCACCTGGGTCGGTGATCCGGCAAGGCCAATGCATTGCGGATCCGCGCCGATATCAGCGGCGGACAGATGTTGGATTTCTGCCTTCTTCGCCTTCATCTTGCCCTTCAGGGAAGCGACCCGCGGTTCGTTGATATCCTTGACCACGGTCAACAGAGCCGGCAACGGCAGGCGGAGCACGTCATAGCCGTCATCCATCATCCGTTCGACCTCGACCGCCTCGGCGGACACCTGGCGGGTTTTCTGCACACAGGCGACGTACGGCAGGTTCAGACGACACGCCAGACCAGGACCGACCTGGGCGGTATCGCCATCAATGGCCTGTTTACCGCACAAAATCAGATCAAAGCCGCCCAAGGTCTCCACGGCCCTGGCCAGGGTGTAGGAGGTGGCCCAGGTATCGGAACCGGCAAAGGCGCGGTCGGAAACCAGTACACCCTCATCGGCGCCGCAGGCAATGGCTTCGCGGAGCACGGCCTCGGCCTGAGGCGGCCCCATGGTAACCACGGTCACGCCTCCCCCCAATTTTTCCTTGATCGCCACCGCCTCTTCCAAGGCATGGCGGTCATAGGGGTTCATGATCGATTCCACCCCTTCCCGAGCCAGGGTGTTGGTCTTCGGGTCGAGTCGGACATCCTTGGCATCGGGAACCTGTTTAACGCAGACAAGTATCTTCATGATCGGCTCAGGAATATTCTTTGTTCAGTTCCTGGCCGACGACATTGCGCTGAATCTGGTTGGTACCCTCGTAGATCTGCAGGATCTTGGCGTCGCGCATCATCTTTTCCACCGGATACTCCTTCATGTAGCCGTAGCCGCCCAGAACCTGAACCGCATCGGTGGTCACCTTCATGGCCATGTCGGTGGCAAAGACCTTGCACATGGAAGAGGCCTTGGACATATCCTTGGGATGATTGTCGATGTGCCTGGCCGCGGCATAGACCAAGGCCCGGCCGGCTTCAAGCTGGATGGCCATGTCCGCCAGCATGTGCTGCACCGCCTGGAAGGCAATGATCGGCCGGTCGAACTGGACCCGTTGTTTGGCATAGGTCACAGCCTCGTCCAAGGCCGCCTGGGCCAGCCCAATCCCTAATGATGCAATGCCCGGTCGGGAGATGTCGAGGGTTTTCATGACCGTGATGAACCCGGTCCCCCGCCGCCCCACCAGGCGATCCTTGGGAATACGGCAGTCCTTCATGATCAACTCCCGGGTCGACGAGGCGCGGATGCCCATTTTATCTTCCTTCTTGCCATAGGAAAAACCGGGATCCCCGTCCTCGACCACAAAGATGGAGGCCCCGCGGGCGCCCTTGCTGGGATCGGTCAGGGCGACAATGGTATAAATCTGCGATTCTCCGCCGTTGGTGATCCACTGTTTGGTCCCGTTCAGCACCCAGGAATCGCCGTCTTCCACGGCAGTGGTCCGGATACCCGAGGCGTCGCTGCCGGCGTTGGCCTCGGTCAAGCCAAAGGCGGCCCAGCGGCTGCCGCTGGCGACCTCGGGCAGGTATTTTTGCTTTTGCTCTTCACTGCCGGCAATCAGGACCGGAAAAATGCCCAAGGCGCTGGCGGCAAAGCTGGTTGCCACCCCGACGCAGCCACGCGCCAACTGTTCCAAGGCCAGGACAACCTCAAAACAGCCGCCGCCCAAGCCGCCGTACTCCTCGGGCACGACGATGCTGAACAGGTCGGCCTTGGCCATATCTTGAAGGATTTCACGGGGAAATTTATTATGCTCGTCAAGTTCGGCCCGGACCGGAATAATTTTCTCATTGGTTATTTCCCGGGCGGTATCAATGATCATCTGTTGTTGCTCGGTGAATAAATAATCCACAAGTTCTCTCCTTCGTCGTTTACCAGCGCATGAGCAGCGCACCCCAGGTGAGACCGCCGCCAAAGGTACATAACAGCACGATATCTCCGCGGGCCATCCGCCCTTGCCGGTACGCCTCGTCTAAGGCGATAGGAATGCTGGCCGCCGAGGTGTTGCCATACTGGCTGAGATTGACGAAGACCCGTTCCTCGGATATTCCCAGCCGTTCACGTAAATTGTTCAGAATACGGATATTGGCTTGATGGGGAATCATCAGGTCAATGTCGTCGATGGTGAGGCCGTGCTGCCGCAACAGGCTGGTCACCGAATCTTCCATCAACCGTACGGCATGCTTGAAGACGTCGCCGCCATTCATGCGGACAAACGGACCCTGCCATTCCTCTCGCCGCAAATCCGGATTGTAGCTTTCCGGGCTGTCCATGTAGAGCAGATTCCACAATTTCCCGTCGGAGCGCAAATTGCTGCCAAACACGCCTCTGCCATCGGCTGTACCGGTAACCACCACCGCTCCGGCGCCGTCCCCGAAAAGTACGCAGGTGTTCCGGTCTTCCCAGTTGACCCGCGCTGAAAGCGTTTCCGCCCCGATCACCAGAATCTTCATGTCCGGACGGTTCTGAATATAGTTGCTCGCCAGATCGAGACTGTAGGTAAACCCGGCGCAGGCGGCATTGACATCGTAGGCAAAGGCCTTGGTGGCCCCCAGTTCGGCCTGAACAAAACAGGCGGTCGATGGCATGATCATGTGGGGCGACACGGTTGCAACCACGATCAGGTCCAGTTCTTCCGGCGCAATGCCGCTCTCTGCCAGAGCCAGAAGCGCGGCCTTGGTCGCCAATTGATAGTTTTGCTCGCCACGGCCGGCAATCCTGCGGGAGCGAATCCCGGTGCGGGTGGTGATCCATTCGTCGGAGGTCTCGACCATCCGTTCCAGATCAGCATTGGAGAGCATTCTCTCCGGCAGGCAGGAACCTGTACCGAGAATAGCGGCTTTTGTCATGGGAACAATCTGTTGTCAGGCTGTGTATTCGCCAAGGGTATGCACAATGGCATCATTGACACGGTTGCGGACCATGTTGGCGGCAACCTCAATGGCATTGCGAATGGCGATGGCGTTGGAGGCGCCATGGCAGATAATGCCGGTTCCATCGATACCCAGGAGCGGAGCACCGCCGTATTCGGCATAATCCAACTGTTTTTTGAATCCGGCAAAGGCTCCACGGATCAACAGAGATCCCACTTTAGCCCGCCAGGTCTTCATGATTTCCCGCTTGAGCATCTGCATGGCCGCTTCGGCCAGCCCTTCGCTGACCTTCAGGGCGATGTTGCCGACAAATCCGTCGCAAACAATCACATCGACGTCGCCCTTCCACACGTCACGGCCTTCGACATTGCCGACGAAATTGAGCGGACTCCGCTTCAGCAGATCATAGGTTTCCTTGACCAGGGCATTGCCTTTTCCTGTTTCCTCGCCAATGCTCAGCAATCCGACCCGCGGGCGGTCATAGTTGAGCAACAGGTGCGAACAGGAGGAGGCCATGACGGCAAACTGATAGAGATGCTGGGGACGGCAGTCAACATTGGCCCCGATATCCATCAGCATCACCGGTTTCTTCACGGTTGGGAAAAAACTGCCAAGCCCTGGCCGGGAGATCCCGGGCAGACGGCCTAGTTTTTTGATCGCGGCCGCCATGGTAGCACCGGAATTGCCGGCTGAAACCAAGGCATCGGCTTCTCCATTTTTGACCAGATCAAAGCCGACCATGACGGTCGCTTCTTTCTTTTTACGGACCGCCTCGACCGGCAAATCATCCATGGTGATGACTTCCGGGGCGTGATAGAGAGTTATCCGGTCCCGCAATCCATGCCACCCCGATGAATAGCCGGCAATTTGTTCTTCCAACAGAGGACGGGGCCCCAGCAGGATGACATGGAGATCACTCTTCTCTTGAACCGCAGCAAGGGCGCCCTGGATCGCCATCCCAGGCCCCCGGTCGCCACCCATGGCGTCAAGGGCTATCCTCACAATGGCGCCTAATTCAGGTTTTCCTCGAGATTAAGAACGTTACGTCCCTTATACATGCCACACCCGCCGCATAATTGGTGGCGCATCTTGGGCTCACCGCACTCGGGGCACTGCCCGACACTGGGTTTGGTCAGGGCGTCATGCGACCGCCGAAGTCTGGTCCGCGAGTGAGAATGTCTACGTTTTGGTAAGGCCATGGTATACCTCCATTAATCCCAAAAAAAGCCCGTCACCGATTGTTCTCGGCGGCAACGAGCGTCTGCTGGATAGTTGTCGCTATTTTTTCAACTGAGCAAGAACCGCAAAGGGCGATCTCCCGCGTTCATCGGCACATCCGCATGTGACCAAATTGCGGTTCGCCCCGCAACTGGCACAGATGCCTTGGCATTGTTCCGAACAAAGGCTTTTCATGGGCAACGCGAGATACAACTGCTGGCGGATAACATCATCAAGATCGATAACCGGCTCATCTAAAACGATTGTATCCAGATCAGGTATTCTGTACTCCAGATCTTTCACTTGCCAGGATGCCTCGGTTTCCACCTCAAACAGCATTTGCATGGCCACGTCCACCTCCCGCTGATACGGCGAAAGACAGCGGTCACAGTCCAGCGTCAAGGCGCTTTGCAGTCGCCCCTGTAACTCTACCTTGGTGTCGTCTTTCCGGGTAAGGGAACAACGAACTTCAAGCAGATCAACAACCAGATCGGGCGAATCTTCAAGCCCCTCGATCATCCGGATGTCGTAATGACTGCCGTGGGGAGATATTTCATTGAAGCGAACCAGCATTGCCAACAGGCCTCGTCAACCAGTCCTCGCCATTACGGGTAAATGGAAAAGTATACAAGAAAAAATATTATCCGCCAAGCAAAAAGAAAAATCGGAACTATTTAGGGAAACCCAACATATGCACTCCAACCCCTTGACCCAGCGAGTGAACAAGGGGCATGGAGAAAGGGACGCGGGAGGCAGTGACCACGCGAAACACTTGGTCAACTCTTGTTGATATTCTTTTCCAACTCGGCGATTTTATCTTTGAGCTGCTTGACCAGGCCGGGATAGCCGTCTTTGCGCAGAATTTCACTGAACTGTTCCATATAGTTGCGGATCAGGCTCACACCTTCGACCACCACATCATAGATCATCCACTGATCGTTCCGCAAAAGCATGATGTAGGAAATGGGGATGGATTTGGTTTTATCGACCAGCAGGGTTTGCACCTCCGCACGCTCTCCTTTGACCCTTTGCTGGATGTATTGGATCTGCTGGCCGGAATAATCATCAATCTTGCCGACATAGGCATATTGCAACAGTTGGGTGAACAACCGTTCAAACTCCGTCTGTTCCTGGTCCGCAAGATTCCGCCACTGCTGGCCGAGGACCCGCTTGCTCATCTCCCGAAAGTCAAACCGTTCCCGGATGACGCTGATCATCTTATCACTCTGTTCCCGCCGGCTCTTGCCCTTGAGGCCAGGTTCAGACAAGGTTGTGGTCACCTTATCGAGAAACGGACGGAGCTGTTCAGTGGGATCGGGTGATGCCGCCACAGCGCCATGGCTGCTCAAGACAAGCAACAGGACAATGAGGCTGGCAAGAAAAAACGAGGAGATTGAAGCGGTACGCTGCATATTACACCATGCATCCAACGGATAATACGTTGATTTGTTGCCCGTTCCTTCACTTGGAAGGTTGGGAATGGTCGTACTGTTTGCTCCGCATCTGATAGTAGCCATTGCGGAACGCCACATAGGAGTCAAACGTCATGGATTTAATTTCCACGTACTCGCCAAGATGCAGGGAAGCGCGGTTGACGACCTTTGTTCCCTGGACAGTGGCGGTGGTGACGGTATCGTCGTTCCAGGGTGCATAGGTTGCCGAGGCGACGCCATCGACCACAGTGCCGGAAAAGTCGCGCAGGGTCGAGGGGCCGAGCAAGGGCACCACCAGGTAGAAACCGTCTCCCACTCCCCAAACCGACAAGGTCTCGCCAAAGCTGGCGTAACGCGGTGCGATGCTGAATTCATCCCCGGCGGGATCGGCCAGGCCGAAAACACCGAAGATGCTGTTGATCAAAAACCGGCCCAAGGTGCTGCCGGCATCGCGGAATCTACCCTGCAACAGGCAATTGACCGATCGAACCGGCTCGCCGAGATTGTAGAAGAAGTTGCCGATGCATGTCCGGATGTCGGCAGGCAGAACCTTGCTGTAGCCCGTGGCCACCGGCTCAAGCAACCAAATATAAAATTTGTCGTTCACCACGAACATGGCCCGGTTAAAGGGCTCGATGGGATCGGACACCTTTACTTCAGATGTCGGCTTCTCATAGCTTTCATCGTTGAGGAAATCAACCGATCCGGCAACCTTCTCAAAGAAACCCACATCACCGCCGGAGAAGTCCGCGGCAACGGCAAGGTGGCCGGACAACAGCATGGCGACTGTCGCCAGCAACAGGCCAAGGCGCCTGAGTTGTTTTTCCATGCTACCCAAGTGATGCATCATTACTTAACCTGTCCGAAGGCAAATTTTGAGATCAGAGATTCCAGGTCCACTGCTGATTCAGTATCAACAATGGTGCTTCCCGGCTGATAGGATTTCTCATCCCCGCCCAGTGTGATCTGAATATACTTGTCGCCGATAATTCCCTGTGATTTGACTGAGGCCACAGAGTCAACCGGGATGACGATGGCGCGATCTACCTGCATGGCCACCACAGCCTTTTTGTCCTCGTTCAAGGTGAGCTGACGGACCTTGCCCACCACCACTCCGGCGACCTGCACATCGGCGCCGTTCTTCACACCGGAAATATTGTTGAATTCCGCATTGATCGTATAAGATTTCGTTTCCATCACCCAAGGCACCTCGCCCAATCTCAGGGCCAGCCATCCCAAGGCGAGAAATCCGCAGATCAGAAACAAACCGACCGATATTTCCACACGAGTACTGCCCATATTGTCCCTCCTCTATTCCTCGCCTGCTTCCAGCCCCATGACCTGTCTCGCAAAGTCGCGGATATTGGGTTTGGTGGAATAGGGTATCCGGGAGGCCTCGGTGAACACGTCCAGCTCTCCCTTATTCAACAAAATGATCTGATCGGCAAGGGTAAAAACCTGGGGAATGTCATGGCTGACAATCACCGCAGTGTATCCCAACCGTCGCTGGGTCTGGGTAAAAAGGTGGTAAATTTCCTTGGTCATGACCGGATCGAGCCCGGTGGTTGGTTCATCGAATAACACAATCGCAGGATCCAACTGCAACGCCCTGGCCAATCCGACCCGTTTTTTCATGCCGCCGCTGAGCTGGGCCGGATACTTTTCCTCATGGCCGGCCAGTTCGAGCTGCTCCAGGGTGACGCCAACCCGCTGCCGGATCTCTTCAGCGGAAAATTTTGTTCGCTCCCGCAAAGGAAGGGCGATATTTTCAAAAACAGTTAACGAATCAAACAACGCCGCCCCTTGGAAGAGGACGCCGAACAGCATGCGCACCTCCTGCAAGGCCCGGTAGCCCATCGCAGCAACATCCCGGCCCTCGACCAACACCTGGCCAGAATCCGGCCTGAGCAAGCCGAGAATCAGCTTGAGAATCACGCTCTTGCCCTGCCCGCTGCCACCGGCGATCACCGTGGTCTTGCCCTTGGGCACCGAAAAGCTGACCTGGTCAAGGACGCGATGGCGCCGTCCCCGCTCGCCAAACGACTTGCTCACCTCGACAAAACGAATGGCCGCCGGTACAACCTGGTCTGTTCCACTCATAACAACACCGCGGTGATCAGATAGTCAAAAACTAACACCGCTATCGACGACATGACCACCGCCTGGGTCGTGACCTTACTGACGCTCTCGGCGCCGAAGCCGGCGCCACGAATCTTTTGGACAAAGTAGCCGCGGCCGGTACAAATCCAGACGAGCAGCAAGGCAAACACAAAAGATTTCACCACACCCAACCTCAGGTCGTGGTTGGTGACGCTTTGCTCCATGCCGGCAAAAAATGCCCCGCCATTGACGCCCATAAGCTTGACGCCCGCCAAATATCCGCCAAAGATACCGACCACATCAAAGATTGCCGTCAACAATGGCACTGAGATCAAGGCCGCCAGAACTTTCGGCGAGATGAGATACCGGAATGGATCGATGGCCATACATTCCAAGGCATCGATCTGCTCGGAGATGCGCATGATGCCAATCTCGGCGCACATGGCCGATCCGGCCCGGCCCGCCACCATCAACGCGGTCAGCACCGGTCCCAGTTCCATGATCAGGGTCAGGGAGACCGCAGACCCCAGCATCCCCTCGGCGCCGAACTTGTGCAAGGAGTAATATCCTTGCAATCCCAATACCATGCCTGATGAAAGCGCGGTAAAAAAAATGACAGGAATCGAGCCAACCCCGATAAACCCGACCTGCTTGACCAATTCCTTGAAGCGGAAAGGATACTTGCATAGTCCCAGCAAGGAGAAATACAAAAAAATACCCATTCTGCCCAGGTCGGTCAGGATATATAGGGCCTGATCGCCCAGGCCGCCAACGAAGCGGAGGGCTACAGAGGGGTGGGGATGTTCTTGGCTCATCGCAGTGCTATGGTCATTTCGGAGCACTCATATCCGGCGGACCGGCTTCTCCAGCAAGCAAAAGAAGCCCTAGTCCGAGTGCGGGCCAGAGCTTCTTTTGTTGGTTATTGATTCTGAGCTCAGGGGGCTGGCTCAAATTTCGGGACAAAGTCCTCAAAAAAATGCACGGCAACCCCGATCGGGTCGTCCGACGAGTACAACACCATGGTCTGGAGAAACATGAAACTGTCGTCTTCCATGCCCGTGAAAATAATGCCGATGCCCTCCTCGGTTTTTCTGCGGACAGTGCCGGTGAATTTGAGGATGAGGCTGGATCGATTCCCGGTTTCGTAAAGCTCCAGGCGACAGTCCTGGCCCACGGGGATATCGTGAATACCTTCGATAAAGAGTCCTCCCAGGCTGAGATTCCTTACCGGAAATTGCCCTTGGAGCTTTCCTTGGCTGAACACTTTGACGGTCCGGGTAAAGATCACTCGCATATCCAAGCGTTTGTCCGGAGTGATTTTCGAAGTCCCTGTTATCGCCATGTCCTGTCCTTGAGGATTTTTTTACTTGTCGCCAGTATTGCACTCACGTTGAAATCTGGCAAGCTAAATTCACTAGTTGCAAGCCAGACAAACAGTCCTCTCTGCCTGGCACGCCCCCGCGCGGGGG